>URRF01000013.1 GCA_900550145.1 uncultured Mollicutes bacterium | reverse complement strand
AAGATAAGTTTATAAAAAAATACATTGATAATGGTAAGGTTGTTGACTGCATATAGCCTTTTGTTATTATCATCAGACTCCACAATATCCCAAGTGAACGCCAGTCTATGTAATCGGCATACGCTTTATCTGGTTTTATAAAAAGCATTGAAATGATTGCAAGCACCCAGCTTATTGTAAGCACTGCATCTTTCTTTAAATAATTATAGATTCTCTTCATGACATTTTCTCTCTTAATATAGTAATCGCTTTATATTTTACAATATATTTTTTATTTCCCCCCCCCCCCCCCATAGTTTGTCAAGGGTTTTTTATATAAAAAATGTATAATTGCACAAATTATAAAAAGCAAATTATAAAATCTGCTTTCTATTGATTATCTTCAAGTATTATCTGACCATCTTCAATTGGTATATTTAAAAAACTTGCATCCATTAATGTAAAGTTTCTAACTGGTGCTTCTGGATTCTTTATTTCTACTGTTTCTTTTTCTTGAGTCATAATAATTGATTTAACTGTATCATCAAACGTATGTCCTCCATCACTTGATATCTGTTTGTAATATATTGCATTACTTCCAGATTCTGCAAATGGAACATTATTAAATACTGCATCTCCATCTTCATTAGTTATTATTTCATTTCCAACTATTGTCCCCGTGCTATTAGTTCTAATAAACTTAGCACCTACTATTTGTACCCCAGTATTGGGATCTCCTGTATCTGTTACATGAAGTGTTAAAGTTCCTTTGGCACTTATTGTAAAAGCATATGTATCTGTTCCATCCACAATAGTTACATTCTTAGGGTTTAATGTTGTTGCATCATATCCTCCTATAACAGCAGAAGCATTATATGTTCCTGTAACAAGTTCAATGCTACCCTTACCATTTGTTATTTGGACTGTATGTCTTGGCATAATATTATTGTACCTCCTTCTATTTTTATATTTGGATTATATTTATCCATAATCATAAATGTAACAAGATGTTTTTTTCTTTTGTTTTTATCAACATTTATACAATAAACTTTATTCCTTTTTGCTATTAAGGACGTTACAATCAATAAATTAGAATATATAACTAATTTATACACTTCGTTATTACATACTGGTATTTTTATTTTTCCTAAACATCCTGTTTTTCCAGTAAAAACAATCTTATTACATTTATTTATTAGTTTAACTTTTATATTACTTAAACTTATACAATTATTACTACAAAGTTTTATATAGATATAATCATTTGTCATATTTCACCTCATTACAATATATTTTATGAATTAATTTACTTTCTTGTAAAGGCATTATTCCTCAACACTCCAAATAATTAATGTAGAATAATCTTCATCTTCTAATAAATCTTTACTTGGTTTTAGAAATAATCCCTTATCTTTTGAAAATGTGACATTACTAATATTTATATTTCCATTATTATCACTTGATTCATATATCAATTTTTTATCTGTTTTTAAAAGAATTTCTTCATTATTAAATTTCTTAAAAAACAAAGAGTCAATTAACACTTTACCGCTTTTTTCTATCATTGGATTTGTATAGTTCAAATATAGTTTCCAATTAGTACTATTAACTCTACTATCAACTACTGTTACTATTGTTTTATCTTTTTTGGGTAAAATGATTGGTTTGATAGATGATGGTGTCATACCAAAAGTAATATTTTCAGTTATTTTTAACAATGTTAATTCTCCCATAAAAGGCGTTATTACCTTTCTTTCAGTAAAACAACTATTTAAAGAAGATATTATTTTAATTCTTGTATTATCTAATATAACAGAATCAATATTCGCCTCAAATAACCCATTTTCATCTGCTGATGCTGTTAAACTTTTATTATCGTATTCTATTTTTATATCTGAATATGGTATGGTATGTCCTGAAATAACATTTGTTGAATCTATAATTGGGTGAATATTTATTTTTAAAAGCCCCATTGTTAATATTTTTATATTTTGAAAAGAAAAACTATTTATATCTGATAATAAATTTAATTCATCATTAGTAAAATTATGTGACGTAACAGTAGTACTATCTTTATTAAATACCCCTTTTATTTCAGATAAATTATTTTCTTTATACCAATAAAATGCCGGTGTATCATCGAGTGTACATGCAGAAATATAATCTAAAGCATAAATCCACATATTAATTCTCGTAAATTTAAAAGAAAAATCAACAGGATTATTTGCATATACTACATTTGAATTTTTAGTATATATTTTTAAATATTTTGGATTATCTAATATAAACTTTTGATTTATTCCTTTAAAGTATATATTATAATTATCAGATGGCGTAGTCATATATGTATTTAATATAGAAACGCTTGCTCCTTCTTTAACAATAAAATCCCCAAAGACATTCCACATAGGAATTCTTTGATGACTCTTTTCAATAAATGTAAAACTAGACATTTCTTCAATCAAAACATTTCTAGCACCATGTGTTGTTGTTATAGCAAATCCATTACCAGTTGTTAAAAGAAATTCTGATCCATGGCCTACTATTAAATCAAGTTTATTTGTTCCATTCATAAATTCTTTATCAGTTGAAATATTTACTCTGCTATTTGGCATAATTTTAACTAAAGATGGTATAACATCATTAAAGAAAAAAATTGTATTAGTACTCGAATTACTTGTTATTGTTGAAACACCATCTATTATAATTCTATTTGAATTACATGCTCTTTGTGCTGAAACATTATTAGTATCCTTTATTTCTATAACAGAATCAATAATCTTAGTTGTTCCATAGTAATTTTGTGAAAGTTCTATTCCATTAAAATTTATATTATTATACTCTACTACTACATTAGAATAATTTGGATGAGAAGGAACATATATAACTCCATAACCATGTGAAGATACTATATTCATATTTTTTAATATGATTTTTTTATTAGTATTACTCACACTTATAACATCTGCTTCTAAACTCAAATTATTTGTATATGTATATTTTATATTGTTATATGTTCCATCAATTGTTACTTTACTCTTATTACTATTTATAACAAAACCACTTATCATAGTAATATCGCTTCCTAAATATATGTAGTCATAACCATTATCTTCACTTACTGCCTCTTTAAGTTCATCACTAGTTGTAACAACAACTGTATTATTATTTAATATTTGAATATTATCACATCCTTTATGCTAATTTATGTTATAAATTAAAAGTGAAGTAATTAAAAAGAATAGAAAACTCCATTCTTAATGTATTTTAGTAACACTTAACATTGCATTAGTACTTCCATTAAACTTCATAGTGACTGCTTTAGAAGGTTTAACATTTAAAGTTATAAGATCATTTGGCTGTAATGCTACAATAGTTGTTCCACTTATACTATTAATCAATTGAGCATTAAACTCACTTGTTGCACTTGTAGCAGGTTCTAGTATATCATTTGCTCTAACAGACATAGTTATAGAACATTCCTCATTTGTTGCTCCACACAATAAATATGATACTAAATATACCCCATTTTCTTTTATCTTAATTGAATTATTATCTGGATATTCAGTAAGAAAACCAGTTCCTTTTTCAGGTAGTGGAATTATTGTATCCACTCCTTGTGGTAAATTTATCTGAGTATCAGTCATTGAATATCTAATCCCATAAGAAGATACAAACTCTGTTCCTGGAGGACCAGCAGGACCTTGTGGACCTCTTTCACCAACATCTCCCTTATCCCCTTTGGGAATTGAAAATGATAAATGATGTACCCAATTTTCAAAAGTATCCATAACAGTAGCCGGCTCACCTGGTTCTAAAGTTTCTGTTTCATCTATAGTAATATGTTCTGTTCTACCTATTTCACCAGGCATTCCTCTTGGCCCAATATCACCAGTATCCCCTTTTTCACCCTTTTCACCTTTTGGTATTTTAAAATCTAAAACCACATCAACAGGTGTTCCAACATTTATAACTTCTGCTTCCTCATTTGATTCTATCGTATGAACATTACCAATTTGAATAGTTGATGGTCCTTTTTCACCTCTTATTCCTTGTAATCCAGTATCCCCTTTTTCTCCTTTTTCACCCATTATTCCTTGAGGCCCTCTTGGACCAGTTGCTCGATAAAATAAATCATCTAATAGAATTAATTATAATTTCAAGCATATTCTCTTATTAATACAAATAAAAACAAGCCAGTTGACTTGTTTTATTTTTTTAATGTTAAGTTCTTTGACTTTTCATCATTTATTTGAAAAGAGCCAATGTTTTCAAAATCTTTAAATGCTGATATTGATGACATAGAGAAATGTATATCTTTAACACTTAAAATTCTTTCAAAGATATTTAAGTAATCAGTGAGCTTTGGCAAGTTTTCTAATTTATTTAATTCATTTAATAATTCTTTTACTATGTTTGTATTCAAATCTCCTTGTATTTGATAACCAATGTCATCTATTAAAAACAAACTATAAAAATTATTACTATCAGTTATTAATCTTCCAAATTTAAAGCCATAAATTTGATTAGATCTAGTAAAATTTATATTATTAGAATTAAGAGTAAACTTTTTTGCTAAAGTTAAATCATATTCTAACGTTTCTTCGTTTGTCTCTTTTGTGATTTTTAGCAAATCAGTTCTATCTGAAGAATATCCATAAAATACAAATAGATTATCATCAGAATCAGTACACCAAAGTCTTATTTTCTTCTCTTTATCATCATCTATTTTATCGTAGAAATCAATCTCTGTTTTTCCTTCAAAATTACCTAGTAATTGTAATCCTGTTATCAATTTCAAATATACTTTAGAGTTTGATTTCATATTGTTTAAAACACTATTGACTTCCTCATTACTTGAAACCAAGTCAAATGTTTTCTTCTTTTTTTCTTTCATTATTTCCCCCTGACTAAAATTTTACTTTTATTATGATTATTTGAATAATATTTATCAATTACACTTGCAATGTATTCCATTTCATTATCTGAATAACGTTGATCTATTGGTAATAAAACCATATTATCTGCTTTTGTTATTTCATCTGTATTAGCACCATTCCAATTTATATTAGCCCATAACCTTAATGAGTAGATATTATTAGATTTTAAGTAAGCTCTTAAAGATTCACCATCAGATACAAATAGTGGATACATATATGTTAACTGTTTCGAAGATAAATCTAATTGATTATATTTTTTTAGTGATTCATAAAGCATCTCATAATTTCTTAATCTATTTTTTAGTACTGTTTCATAATCTATTGCACGTAAATAGTTTTCAGTGAAATTAGACATATAGCATAAATCTTCATTTCTAAAATGTTTATCTGCTTCTAAAAAAGTTGGATAATGGAAGTATTGTCCTGTTTCATCTCTTGATAACATCTCAATCACTTTATCTAAACTTTTACCTTTAGAGTATTTAGAATTAGGAATTAAATCATTACTAACTATACAAGCTCCATCAGGAACTCCAAAATATTTTCTATAATTGTATATGACATCTACACTGTAATTGTCTTTATTAAAAAAGTCGTGAGTATTATCAACTATTACATATTTATATTTATCAATAATTTTTTGAATATTATCTTTAAATAATCCATAATAATTTACAAAGTAAATATAGGTTGTGTTATTTAGTTTGTTTTCATCTATATCTAGTGGCATAAAATTATTATCAATATGGTAAAATTCTATTTTTACATTTTCAGATACAGCAACTTCGCTTAATGATTCACATAAGAAATATGGAAGAAATAATGTTGTTATATTTCTTCCATTTTATTAATCTTCCTTGTTTCTCAAGTAATCAGCTAATTCTGTATAAGCATCGGTATTCCAAACGTGGCATCTTTCTTCATCTGGATAATTTCCCATTGTTTTATCATAACCGTCTGGTATGAAAATGAAATCCCAACTCCAACCATACGTACCAGATTTTTCTTTTGCTATATTTCCTTTGGTAATAGACTTAAATACAATAGGATCTTTTCCATATTCACAATATGCAAATGCTTCCATAAAACAAGCATTTCTATTATCAACTCCCTCAAGAAGTTTTAATAATCCGTCTTCACCAAGTCTTTCATCTACATAATGTGTATATGGTCCTGGGAAGCCCCCTAATGCTTCTACATATAATCCTGTATCGTTTTTTAATACCGCACATTTTAATTTGTCGCTAGCTTCTTTAGCAGAGTGCATTGCAACTTCTTCCACAGTATCAGCTTGAATTTCTGTTGTTTCCATTTTTACATTGTCAACTTCAATTCCTAGTGGCTCTAATATGTTTTTAGCACTCATTATTTTAGACCAATTTCCAGTCACATAAGTTATTTTTTTCATAAATATATATCATCTCTTTCTTTGATTATATCATATAATTTTAAAAATTTGAAAAATATTGTTAAAACTCATATGTGTTGCAAAAAAGGTTTTTTTAATACTTCGGTTATGTAAAAGTTATCAAATTTAATTTTATCTCATAAGTTAAATTAGGAACTATTAATTATAGTTTTTATTTATATTAAGGGGGTTAATTTGAAAGAAAAAAAGAATAAAAAAGGGAAAAAAATTAATTATATAAGATTTAATTATAGTGAAGAATTTATCACTAATATAGAAAACCCCACTAAAGAAGATTTAAAAAATATATTTAATAAAAAATATTTTAATTATATAAGAAGATTGGAAAATCGTTCTTTAGGGGGCTGTATAAATGAATAAAGCGCGTTATAATTTAGTTAGCTTGGAATTACGATTAAAAATAATCAAAAAGGAAGTGTTATTTTTATGAGTATATTACAAACTATTAAAACTATTATAAGGGTGGTGTTATATTTAAGATTATCAGATGAAGATAAAAACAAACTATCAAAAGAAGAATTATCACAAAGTATCAAGAATCAAGAAATA
The DNA here is from genome assembly GCA_900550145.1 of uncultured Mollicutes bacterium. Classification (GTDB taxonomy): domain Bacteria; phylum Bacillota_I; class Bacilli_A; order RF39; family UBA660; genus CAG-1193. The sequence continues at coordinate 28,709 of URRF01000013.1, read as the reverse complement.
ATGTTAAGGGATTATGCTATAGAACAGGGCTTTAAAGTTGTTGGTGTTTATAATGATGATGATTGGTCTGGATCAGACGCTACAAGGCCTGATTTTAACAGAATGATTGAAGAATGTAAAAACGGTAATGTTGATATTGTTTTATGCAAAACGCAAGCTAGATTTGCTCGTGATATGGAACTTGTAGAAAAGTACGTTCATAACTTATTTCACGAATGGAATGTAAGATTTATAACAGTAGTTGATAGAATTGATAATGCTAGAAAAGAAACTAAAAAGACAAGTCAAATTCTAGGATTAACGGACGAGTGGTATTTAGAAGATACATCTTTAAATATTCGTGAAACATTAAAGTCAAAAAGAAAAGACGGTCAACTTACTTCAAGTTTTGCGACTTATGGTTATATGAAAGATCCAGAAAATAAAAATCATTTAATAATTGATCCTATATCTGCTGAAGTTATTAAAAGAATTTATGATGAGTATTTGTCAGGAACTGGACTTGATAAAATTGCAAGAAGATTAAATGAAGATAAAATATTAAGTCCTTATGAATACAAATTACTTAATGGTAGTAAATTGAAAATACCAGTAATTAAGGATTATGTAAATTATGGATATATTGAGAAAACTGGTACTTATATGTTAGATGTAAGTTTTACTAATAAAGAAGAATATATCTTAAAAGAATTAGTAAGTTTTAATTACATAACTAGTGATAGATTAACTTTTAATAATAAATGTGATATTGTATTAAAGAAATACACTAATAATAGAACAAAAATATATTATAGTGAAAATGAGAATATTGATATTAATAACTTTAATATAGATGATTGTATTTTATTAAATGAAAATGATTGTTTACCAAAGACAGCTAAAGTAGTTATTTCGCATACCAAAGAACTTGATCGTACTCACACTATTAATTATCAGTTTGAAATTACTCTAAAAGAAAACAGAGATCGCGTTGATTATTATATAAATATTTATGGTAAGGGGGCAAATGAAATAAAAAAATCAGACTTTATTCATAATATAAGAAAAAAGTTTAAATGGTCTAGTTCTACTATTAGAACATTACTTACTGATGAAGTTTATATAGGTAATATGGTACAGTTCAAATCAACAACAGTTAGCTATAAAAATCACACAGTAGTTCGAAATGATGATGAAATAAGAATTAGAAAAGATAATACACACGAGCCAATCATTGCTAAAGATATATGGTACACAGTTCAAGAAAGATTAGAAAATACTGCTAGAAGTTGTAAAAGTGGTGCAGTACACCCACTATGTAATAAAGTCTATTGTTCTAATTGTAGTCAAAGATTTACTAAAACAAGTTCACGTAGGTCCGACGGTACTGGATATTTATGTTGTAAAGATAAAAAGACAAACTGGTCTAATTGTGATAATAAAGCTTCTATTAGAGAGGATCAACTACATCAATTCATATTAGAAAAAATGAATGAAATGTTAAACAAATTTTATGATGAAGATGATCTTAAAGAAATGCAAAACGAAGTAATAGAGCAAGATTTATACAAAGATAAATTAAATTCATTAGAAAAAGAATTACAAAGTATTAATAAGGAATTACAAGGTAAAAGTACATATTTTCAAAAGCTATATGAAGATCGTACAAATGGGATACTAAGAGAAAAAGAGTTTTTAATATTAATGAATAAGTATAAAGATGATAACGAAAAGTTAGAAGAACGACAAAAAATAGTGAAGAAAGAAATATCATCTACACTAGCAAAAAAAGAAACAGTAAAAACTAAAAAGAATATCTTTAAAAAGTACAGACATATAGAAGAATTATCTATTGAAATTGTTGAAGATTTTATTGATAAAATTCTCATAGGAAGCTATGATGAAACAGCAAATTCAAGGGATATTAAAATAATATGGAACTTTACCATTTAAAAATATATATAGATGATTTATTACATCGGGCAGTAGGTCCAATACAATACATATATCTGCACTGATCATAATTTTCTTTTTTTGGAAGATTTTTTTTACAATTATTCATATATTCCTCCTTCAATATAAAATATGAGAAATATATAATATCGTAAATTACTTATATCCATGTAGTATTTAAAAAAAAGATGTAGATTTAATAAATCACATCAATTTTTTATATTTATTTAATTTTTCTCTTTTTTACTATAACTATATAATCCACATCCTACAAATAATACTGATACAAACATAATCATATGAAATACTATATTATCTATTGTATTTGGATTATTTATATTTTTATCTTCTACTATTATTCCATATTCACTTAAATGTGATGTTTCAAATACTATATAACCATCTTCTACAGTAGCAGGTATAGTTTCTTTTATTTCATTATTTAAAATATATACTACTTCATATTTTTTGTATCCTTTTAATTCTTCTGGTAAAGCAATTCTTATTTTCATTTTGGTATTATCAATTTTAACTACTTGACCATTTTCTAATACATTAATATCTACTAAATATTTAACATTTTGATCAGCAAGTTCTTTTTTAACTTCCACTTTTTTAGTATCTAATACATAATCATTACTAATTTCTTTATCAAATAGGATACTCGCTTTTACTTCTCTATCATTCGTAATTTCTTTTGTTGAAGGAATCATCCTTATTTTTGTGTCAACACTAAATGATTGTTCACCATAAGTGCTTCCACATGTATATCCAACTTCTTGTCCATTAATTTTTAATTTTGTATTTTGTCCAAAAAACCACTTCTCACCACCTTCAGCTGTAGTTACTAAAGCTAATTCATAAGTATATGTTTTATTTTTATCAAACATAGTTATTAATTTTCCACCCCAGTATTCAAGATGATCATCATTATTAAACCAATCTACAGAACTTATTCCTGCATCATTAGTTCTCCATGCTTCAAAAACAAATTTATATCTATCGTCTGATATTGTTCCAGTAAATACTGGTTTCTCACCATTACTGAATTTTAAAGTTACATTATTAATCTCAACAACATCAATTTCTTGTTTTTGTATTGGCTTAGTTGGTTTTATTGTCTTTATCGCTGGAACAAATATTGACTTTTTATCTTGTCCAACACTCATTGTATTTACTTTTTCACCATTTACATAAACTTCTGTATTATCAGCAAATGTATATCCGTCTCTTGCCTTCAAAGATATAGTGTACATATAACTCTTTCCTTCTTCAAAAGTAGTTATTTTTTTGTCTTGTGCTAAAGCGTTATTTTTATCATCATCAGAATACCAAAACTTAATTGGAACAAGTTCTCCATTTTCAGCAGTTTCCATCTCCTCCCAATATTCGTATTCTATATCATAGTAATATGCGGTGTCACCACTTCTTATAGCATAAGATTCTGGTTTATCTCCTGCATTATAATTAAATTTTACAGCATTAATTTCTACTTTACCAATTGTGGTTGCTGCAAATGTAGTTATTGGTGCAATGCACATAGTAAATAAGAACATTAATACAGCAGCAATTAGTATTTTACTTTTCTTCATATCTTTTCCTCCTCGTATAATCAATCTTAGGAGAAATCCTATAGATTGATTTTCTTCTTTCTATTATATTTTTGAGTTATAATAACTCTTGCCTGTAGATTTGTTAATCATATCCTTTCATCATTCCTCATACCTAACTTCACTCATATAATTAAATCCACTTAAGAAATGATCATATGAGTAATCTCTTACTCTGTTTTCCATAACATCATTTATAGGTATAAGTGTATGATCTTTTAATATTACATATTTATATGTAAACGTTAATACTTCATCATAATATTTAGTTAGCATATTAATTTTAACTGTAGTAGTAACCGTTTTATTTAAATTAGTATCAAAGTAACTCATTATCTCATAAAAAGCTTTATCAGTTTTAAGAATTCTTTCATTATATATTCTAATTACTTTCTCACCTTCATAATTACCATTAACTTTTTCAATAGTTGGATATTTTTTGTTACTATAGTTTTTACTATACAATACATTATCCTTTACATAAATATAATTGGACATGAAATCATAATCTATTTTTTTACCAAGAAATTCTTTAGAATATTCACATTTAAGATAATCAATTAATTTATAATTTGCATTCAAATACATATCATAACTATCATTTACTTTATTATCTATATTGTCATCATGCAATGTATATCTAATATCATTATAATCATAAAACATTATATCAGCTCCACTATTTGGAGCAATATTCATAACCTTAATATTTTTATCTATATCATATACTTTTTTATAAACAAACTCTCCACTATCTAATTTAATAGGATTAAATATATATATAGAATTATTATTTATAAATGAATATTTACTAAATGAAGTATCTTCTGTTAGAAATTCCCCACCCTTTAGTTTTTGATACTCTTTATCTGGATATTTTTTCTTAAGTTCATCCATTATTGAACTTGCCTCTGGAGGAGTATGATCATTTAATTCTTGTTTTCTATTTTTAATAATAATTATAGAAACAATACCTATTAATACGATGAAAGCAATAATGACATAAATAATTTTCTTATTCTTCATATTGCACCTACTTCTCTATATATCCACTTGTTTTTTGTGAATACATATCATCAGTTATAGATTTATATCTTTCGCCGTCATAATCATCTGTAAATCCATTATATGCTTTATATATTTCATTAGTTTCAGTATCATATACTCTTTCATAGCCAAGTATAGCATCACTTTGTTTTTGACTCATAATATCAAAAGATTTATTTCTCTTATTCCATGAATCCATTATACCATCACTTATTTCATTACCTATTGCTCTAATTTCTTGAAAATTTTTCATAACAGCATCTTGTTGTTGATTAAATCCATTTATAAATATATCTGTAAATTCTAGTGAAGAACAAATAGTATTCAATGTATCTTGCCAATCAATAAATTCATCTTTTGGTGCTGTAATAAAGATAGCATCATATACATTTAAGTATTGTATATCTATTTGTTTACCAGAAATTATATTCTCTGATACATAATAAGAACCCACATCATATACATAAGCAGTAAATATTCCTTCTCCATCTTTGCCATTTGCATCTTTAAATGTTGCTCTTAACATATCTCCACCTAAACTGCTTTTACCTAAATTCTCACTTACAGTAAAATCAGTTAATGTTGGAAATGTAAATGTACTAGTATTATTTAAAGTACCTAAATCATTAAATATTTTATAAAAACCTTCTGTATCTTTTGTAGCTATTACACTAGTTTTAGCAAATATATCATTTGGATAGTATTTTTGTTGCCATCTTTTAGCATCTTCTGATTTATTATATCCCTCTGTTTTCATATTTAAGAAAAATTGATATATCGGATTATTCGGATCATATATTTTAATAGTATAATGAATATAATCTCCTAATACATCTACTTTCCATCCTTTTGGCTTTTTAACAGAAAACTCATTTGTTTTATAATCTTCAAATTCTATTTGACTTGCTTTTGATTTAATTATTTTTACATTTTTGTCTGGATTATAAAATACTCCTTTACCTTTAGTATCTTTAGTAAGTATAATAGTAACTCCTATAACAGCAAGAATAGATATACCAATTATAATTAGATTCTTTTTAGAAATATTTAATTTCCCAATTTTCATAATATTAAATTCCTCCTCTCTATTATTAAGTATAAGTTATAAAATAAACAAGAACAATAGAATTGCCTCAAAAAACATTGTTTCTGATGGAAACTTGTTTTTATTATATAAAAATTATAGTATAATACCTCATAAGGAATGATGTATTATGAAATTTAAAGAAGTCTTAAATAAATATTTAAAGGAACTAAATTGCTCTTCAAAAAAATTATCAACTGGAGCTGGATTATCCCAATCTGTTATAAGTAGATATCGTAGTGGTGAAAGAACTCCAGTAAAAGAAAGTGAACAAATGAATAAATTAATCACTGCACTTTTTAATATCGCACAAGAAAACGGACAAAAAAAATATACACTTGATAAAATAAAAGGTGATTTTAATTCCACATTACCTAATGATGATTTTGATTATACTACATTTAGTAATAATTTAAATACCTTAATAATGTCATTAAAAATTAATACTCATGAAATGTCTAAATACATTGTATTTGATGCCTCACATATTTCAAGAATAAGATATGGTAAAGCAAAACCATCTAATCCAATTGAATTTTCAAATAAAATATGTTCATATATTTTTACGAAATATAATAATCCAGAAGATATAAGTAATATATCTACAATTATTGGATGCAAAAAAAGTGATTTATCAGAAAATGAATTTATAAACACTTTATTTTCCTGGCTTACAAGTGAAACAAAAAATGTAAAAAATGAAATATCCGATTTCTTATACCATCTTGATTCTTTTAATCTAGATGATTATATAAAAGCAATTAAATTTGATGAATTAAAAGTTCCGTATCTTCCATTTTATAAAGCAAAAAATAAAAATTATTATGGAATAGAAGAGATGAAAAACGGAGAATTAAACTTCTTTAAAGCAACTGTTCTCTCAAAATCAAAAGAAGATATTTTTATGTGTAGCAATATGCCTATGGAAGATATGGCAGAAGATACTAACTTTGGAAAAAAATGGATGTTTGCTATTGCAATGTGTTTAAAAAAAGGCCATCATTTAAATATTATTCATAATTTAGATCGTCCTTTTAATGAAATGATGTTAGGACTTGAAAGTTGGATTCCAATTTATATGACAGGTCAAATATCTCCATACTACCTAAAAGATAATAGAAATAATATATATAATCATCTTGATTATGTTTCAGAAAATGTAGCATTATCTGGAGAATGCATTAAAGGATATCATAATAAAGGAATGTATTATTTAACTACCAATAAAAATGAAATTAAATATTATAAAGAAAAAAGTAAACTACTTTTAAAAAAAGCAAAACCACTTATGGAAATATATAGGGAAAATAATAAAAATGAATATGATTTATTCTTAAGAAAAGATAAAAATATAGAATCTGATAGAATAAGATATCTTTCATCATTACCAATATTTACAATAAAAGATGAACTATTAATTAAAATTTTAAAAAGAAATAAATTAACAAAATCAGAAATTGATAAAATAATTAAATACAAGAATGATGAATTAATATATATAAATAATATTTTAAAAAGGAATAAAATAAAAGATTATATTTATATAATTAAAGAAAATGAGTTTAAAAACGATATTCCTTCACTTTTATTAAATAACTTGTTCCTAGATAAAAAAATAACCTATACTTATAAAGAATATGTAGAACACTTAAAATTAACAAAAGAATATAGAAAAAAAGTAAATAATTATGAATTAAACTACGTGAATGATAAAACATTTAAAAATATAACTATAACATTTATTGAAAATAACTATATAATTATTTCAAAAAGTTCTAATCCAACAATACATTTTGTTATTAAACATCCTAAATTAACTCTTGCTATTAAAAATTTTAACCCACTTGTAAAAGAATAATTATAAGAAATCATATCACTTCTTTTTAATTTATTAATATATTTTAACACTAAAATAAATAATGAATATAATAAATTGATGAAAGGAGTTTATATGAAAAGAATAATTATTGCTTGTGTGTCACTTTTACTATTAGTATTACTTGTTTTTTTAGTTTTTCCTAAAAAGCAAGAAAATAAAAATGAAAAAGTGAGAATAGCAGAGGTAACACACAGTATATTTTATGCACCACAATATGTTGCTATAAGTGAAGGGTTTTTTGAAGATGAAGGAATAGATGTTGAACTTATACTAACACCTGGTGCTGATAAAGTAACGGCAGCCGTTTTATCTGGAGATGTTGAAATTGGTTTTTGCGGACCTGAAGCTACAATATATGTATATCAAAGTGGCGAAAAGGATTACTTAAAAACATTTGCACAATTAACAAAGAAAGATGGATCATTCTTAGTATCAAGAGAAAAAATAGACAATTTTAAAATAGAAGATATTAAAGGAAAAACTATAATTGGAGGAAGAAAAGGTGGTATGCCAGAAATGACATTTGAATGGGCATTAAGAGAAAATGGCATAGATCCTAAAGAAGATGTAAATATAGATACTAGTATTGCTTTTGCTGCTATGCAAGGTGCATTTATTGGTGGAACTGGTGATTTTGTAACACTATTTGAACTTAGTGTAAGAAAATGAAGTCTCCAAGTGAAAAATTATATGCCTTTTAAAGGCAAAAATAACAATTCACTTGGTAATAGACCTTATATCTTTTAGTTCCCCTAGTGTCATATCCTCTTTTAAATTCATAACTACTTCTTAAAATAGGTTGTAGTTTTTTCTTTTCATCATCCTCTTTGTAAGATAAAAATATATTTAATTCCATATTATTTTTATTATTGCATATTTTAGATACTACAATACGCTCTAGTAAAGAACTAATTATTTTATTTATTGTTGGTTTAGATTTAACTTTCTGTTTTAAGTTTTCAGCAAGTTCTTTAGTTTTATCAGTTGTTCCTTTTAATTTTTCTTTATAATTTTTTAAAGTATCAAGTTCATTCTCAAGTGCTTTAATCTTTTCATTAAATGAATTATTTCTTTCATAAAACTCCGTGTTTGATAAACTACCTTGTAAACTAAGTTCCAATAACTTGTCTTTTTTATCATAAAGATTATTTATTCCTCTTTCACGTGATAAAATTTCTTCATCTATACCAGTATCTATCTCCAAATGTTTATAATAATTCATAAGAATATCAATTACTTTATTTAATTCTATTTGTAATTTAGAAATTAAATCTCTAAAAATAGCATCTAGTTCAGATTCTCTAATATTAGGTGAATCACAAGTAGTTTTACCATTTTTTAAATAAAGAGAACAAACCCAAGTAATATCTTTTTTATTTTTTCTAAATTCTCTTCTATGAAAAACTGCATTGTGCTGTCCACAAAATATTTTAGCACTATATAAATATCTATTTTTATAAATACTTTTATCTTCTTTTCTTTCACTAAATGTTTTTTTTCTTTTTAATAAACGAGTATTAGCTCTATCCCATAATTCCTCATCAATTATTGGTGGTATTCTTGTTTTATCTTCATAAATAATCCAATCATCTTTTTCAAAGTATTTTATCTTCTTAGTCATATAATCTACTATTTCAGATTTTCTAGCACAATAATATCCTTTATATTTAGGGTTTTCTATCATTCGTGAAATAGTAGATATAACCCATTTTTTACCTTGACAAGTTTTTAATCCTTCACTATTTAAAGTTTTAACAATTTTTGAAAGTGATAGTTCATCAACTGCATAAAGTTCATAAATCCTTCTAACAACTTTTGCTTCTTCTTCTATAATATTTAATACTCCAATATCCTTATCTTTTTTATAACCATAAAGTAAATCATTACCAAGTATTTCTCCACGTTCTATTGCACGATTCATACCAAATTTAACTCTTTCAGATAACCTTCTTATCTCATCTTGTGCCATAGAAGCCATTATGGTTAATCTAAGTTCAGAATCAGGCATAACAGTATTAATATTATCATTTACAAATAACACAGCCACTCCATAAGATAAAAGTTCTCGTGTATATTTAATACTATCAAGAGTATTCCTTGAAAATCTAGAAATTTCTTTGGTAACTATTAAATCAAACTTACCACTTCTAGCATCCTCAATCATTTTCATAAAATTATCTCTTTTAACATCACTTGTACCAGTTATTCCATCATCTACATAACCTCCTACATAAGTCCAATTCGGATTTTCTTTTATATATTGTTCAAAATGTTCCACTTGATTTTGAAGAGATTTCTTTTGTTCTAAATGATCCGTTGATACTCTTGCATAATCTGTTACCCTAAGTTTTATACTTGTAAGTGGCATTCCCATATTTAATTGCTTTCGAACAGTGTATAAATCCAATTCTTCTTCTCCTTTCTAAAATTTTTCACAAATTTAATGCGCACCACTTAAATTACAACTTTTCAATTCCTTTAAAATATTATCTTCAGTATATTTAAACATTTTATATGAAATTTTATTTTCATTAAATAACTCTTTATTTAATGTGAGAGCCACCTCTAAAAGTATTTCTTTATTCTTATTTTTTACTTTTTTACTTTCCATAAGACAATTATTATTCATAATCACGCTCCCTTATTTAAAACTATGAGAAATAATACAAAATAATACTTTAGAAAAAACAGAAACTACTTAGAATCTGGTTTCTGCTTAACTTCTTTTACATAAGTAATTTTTAAAGTTTTTTAGAACTTAATTAAATCTTTAATTTCATTATAAAAAATATTATTATCTCTAATCACTTTAATATCTCATTTAGAAATCAACAGATTTTTAACTAGCTGACCCTGTTCATATTTTATTAACGATACCAATAACTTCGCTTAATTTTGCTTTCATAAAAATCATACTCCACCCATAAGTTCTTGTTAATCTAATTATTAAAAAAGTTGAGTTTTTTCTCAACTTTAGTAGTATTTTATATGGAAATTTATTTTAAACAATTATACTTGCACTATTTAATCAAAATAATATGATAATACTTTCTCATAAATAAAAAAAGATTAGTTTCCTAACCCTTACTATAAACACGATTACATCTTACAGTAACTCTTCTTAAATTATCATTAGTACATGTATAAATAGTCAAATCAAAATCGCTTTCTACCATTTCCTTTATGTCAGTTGAGCCAAGTTCTTCAATTAATTCAACTTCATATTTATAACTTTTGTTATTTACATCAGTAAATATAACAATATCACCTGGTTTTAACTTATATAAATTTCCAAAAATATTTCTATATGCATGACCACATATTACCAAATTATTACTTTCTATTGATCCATAATAAATTGATGGCGATATTTTTAATGAATAAGGAGTATACTCTTTTGTAACTGGTAAATTTAATTCTAATGATGGAATTACTAAATAACCAACATATTCTAATCCATTTATTTCAATCGTTTTAATATTTTCTTTATTATCAATTGTCTTATTAAGTATTTGTTTCATAGTATCGTCACTTTTTATTTTTGAATACACCTGTTCATATTCAAAATGAATTGTTAAAAGCATTGACATTACTACAAATAATACACCTACAATTAAAAGCGATTTACCCTTTTTGTTCATTTTTATTCCTATCATATAACAAACTAGTAATTATAAATATCATACCAATACTTAAGAATAAGCCAACTAACCAATACATTTGACCCGTATGTACCAAACTACTTGTATTTGTAACTATAAACAAATTACCATCTTTTTGATAAGTAACTGTATATCCATTTGGTACATTTACTTCCCTAACTACATAATTATCATTTTTTTCTATATTAGAAAAAGTATATTGCCAATTATTTTCTTCACTTAAAGTAACAGTATCAATTATTTCATCATTTAACAATAACTGTATATCTATACTTTTTGGTAAACTAATACTATCATTATTATTAGTTTTTGTAGTATTCCAAACCTTCTTCACACTTAAATCAATTGTTCTTATAATATCTGTTTTTGGTTCTGATTCTATATCATAAATCCATTTATTATCTATTTCACTAGGTATCATTACAAGAAATGGATCTATTTTAGAAAATCCACTAACTCTATTAGTTTGTTTAACTAAATACAATCCCAAATCTAGTTCATCAAAGTAAACCACACCTTCAGCACTAGTAATCTTTTTTATACCAGTAATATCCTTAGTAATACATTTACTAACATCTTCTGCTTTTAAACTTTCGATAGATAAATTACAATTTGATAATTCATCTACATATTCAAATATTAAATTATGAGCTTCTTCCTTCGCATTTGCTATTTTATAAAGAGTAATTTCAGCACCTTCTATTTTAATATTATCCTCTTTTTCAAGTAAAGTTATATTTATAGAACCCAATTTTTTAAAATCCACTACATTAGTAGAAAGTGCTTTTATCTCACTTATATAAAAAAGCAAGAAAAATGCTACTAGCAAAATTTTTATTCTTTTCATAATTACCTCCGTAATTTATCTTTTTCCATTTGGATAAAGAAATTCTTCATATTTATTAATACCAACTCTTTTTACTGGTTTAATTAATATTATCAACAGCAATAATACTATTATTGGAAGTGCTACAATAGGTATTACTATCATCCTATTTATTCTAAAACCCTCTGTTGTTATATAATTCTTTTTTGTATTTCCAGTTACTCTAACACCTCTTACTAATAATCTATGCGTATTTATACCATAAGGAGTACATGTTAACAATGTAACGTAATCTTTATCTTCTTCTATTTTTAAATATTCTCTATCAGATGGACTAACTATAACTATCTTATCAACTTCATAAGTCAATACCTCATCTAATACAGTTATTTTAAAAATATCCCCAACTTCTAATTTATCTAAATCTGTAAATAATTTTGCTGATGGAAGACCTCTGTGAGCTGACAACACAGAATGAGTAGAATTCCCACCAATAGGTAAAGAAGAACCCTCTAAATGTCCTACACTAGAATTTAATACCTCATTACTAATACCATGATAAATAGGCAATTCCACTTTAATTTTATCTATTGTAAGATATCCAATCATACCATCATTATTTATATTTAGTAATTCATTATAGTTTTGTATATTTTCATAACTTAAAAGTGGTTCTGTTAACTCACTTAATTCCTTGTTATAATTTATCGCATCTTCTTTTAATTTATCAAAATCTATTTTATTTTTTTCATTTAATATATTTTCATAATTATATATTGTTTTAGATTGATTTTTCTCATTATAGTAATTACTCAAAGTTGGATAAAAGAGTGTTAAAAGTCCTATGAAAAAAAGTGTTATCATAATTATTGTTACTTTATGCTTTTTCATAATCCCTTTACCTCTCTTTTATTATTTCCACATTTAGGAAGAAAATTCTTCCTAAATATGAACTATAATTCTTAAACTTAAGCTGACTAATTATATAATTATATATTTTCCTTATAAGCCCTTAACTTAGTAACTAATAATACTCCAAATACTAGTACTAATGTTAAACCAAATGTAACAAATAAGATTGTTCCAATACCACCAGTTTCTGGTAATTGTGAACCAGTATAATTTTTTACTGTTACCTCACTTCTTACATAAGTTTTATTGCTTTCCTTTTTATTAACAGTAAATTCAACTCTACTAGTTAATTTATTGTATCCAACAGGACTTACTACTTCTTCCAAATAATATGTATCATTATCTAATCCCTCAATAACTGCATGACCTACTTTTATTGTTTCACCAGTTTCACCAGCTTCTGCTACACGATAAGTACTAGTTTCTTTATCATAAACTACAGCAATTTCATTATTGTTCTTATCATACAATTTAAATTCTGCACCAGTTAATTCATTACCATCCTTATCTGTTTTCTTTAAATTAAATGAATAAGTATAAGTTGTTGTTTTCTTAGTATCAGTTACTGCATTTCCATACTTTAAGTATGTTTCATTTATATTGCCATCACCTTCAATAACTGCATCCTTATTTAATATTGCAGTATATTTTACTTCTATTTTAGTATTCCTTGGCAATGATGCGATATAATCATTATCAAATGTAACCACAAATGTATATCCTGTAACACTTGTATCTACTGTATAATTATTACTATCTACCAAAGTATCATTAACATATAGCTTAATTGAATCACTATTTAAAGTTAAACCAGCACTCATATTATCATATAGTACATAATCACTATATCCAGCACCAATTATAATAGTTGATTTAAATTCTACAGTATCACCTATTTTAGCATCATTTTCTTTTCCATACTCACCAGTAGAGTTTTCTTTAACATCTTTATCCACATCTGGTACAACTGTATTCTTTTCATTTACAACTCCGTCTGGATTAGTTGTTGTTAAATGAAGCAATGTTCCTACTGATGAATTTACTAAATAATAACCCAAACTTAAACCTTCAAATTTAACTGTTGTACTAGTTGCTTTCTTGTAAGTTGAAGTAATATTATTCTCCTCAGCATAAGCTAATGCTTCTTTTGCAAATTCTTTTTCATTTGCATTTTCTTTCCAAACATAATAAGCATCCCCATTTTCATTCTTCTTATCTAAATATTTTAAACCTAGATTAGCATCATCTAAGAATGCTTTAAAATTAGAATTAGCTCTATAAATATAATGATTATTAACTGCATCATAAGTTTCTAGATCTAATATCTTATAAATTTTGTATGTTTCATTAACTACTGCCTTATTAATAGTTATTGAACCAGTATTATCATCTGCATTTACTGGATTTACTTGAACAATTGCAAATACAAAAGCAAGTAATAAACTAAATATTCTTTTAATTGTTTTCATTTTACTTTTCCTTTCCTTTTTTAACTAATGTTTTAATAGTCAGCTTTCTTCTTTAAAACACTAATTGATATATAAATAACAGGTATCGCTGATAATAGTGAACCCATTATTATCAAAATTAACATACCACTACTACCTGTAGCTGGCATTTCATATCCTGATGAATTTATAAATTTTATATTTGTATCTTCACCCAGGATATTTTCATTTATATTGTTTATATCAAATAACTTAATTTCTCCATCATTTACTTGATATTTAACAACAAATCCCTCACTATTTATTTCTTTAATTTTATATTTTATATCGTATGGTAAATCTTTAAATTCTATTTTCTCATTATGTTTCAACAAAAATGTTGCTTTACCATTCTCAAATTTGATAATTCCTTCAATTCCGTTTTTTAATATCTTATAAGTTCCATCCAAACTTTTGCCTCTATACGTTGCTTCTATTTCAAACTCAAACGATTTATTAGAATAAACATCTAAAACTTCCTTTAAAATAGTTAAATTCCTAGTTTTATACTTATTTATAACCTTATTATCTTTAAGATCAGTAACTACCACTCCATAAGAAACAGTTACATTATACATAGTAGTATCTACATCATGATAAATATCTGTTTCTATTTCATGAAGTTTATATTTATGTCCTGATGGAATATTATTAAATGTTACCACTCCATTATTTGAAATACTATTTATAGAATAATTTTCATCAATATGTTTTCTTTCTTTCATACATGGACAATTTCTATCATGAATTAATTCGAATATTGCACCGTCAAGTGGCACATTGCCATAACTAGATATTTTATTAAAAGTTAAATTCCCAAGATAACCAATTACTTCTGGAATAGGAAAATCTATTGTTCTTTTTTCACTTCTTACATTTTCACCATTCACATTTTCTATAATTACATAATCTAGATATGTTTTACCATTAGTAGGATAATTATTCCCTTCATTAAAATCAGTTAATTCATTTTCTAAACGAATTCTATATTTAACTTCATATCTATAATAAGTTACTACTTTACCATTCTCTTCTTTCGTTATTTCTGTTCTTGTAGAATTCTTTAAATCCCATAAAATAGTATCTTTAGTTTCATTATAACTTGCCGTATCACTTTGATTATCATTTGCAATATTTAATTTATCTTTTAATACCATATTATCATCATATAAGCCAACAAATTCTATATTTTTTATTTGCCCACTCACATTCATCGGATCTTCAGCAACCCAAGAAGCATTTATTTCTTGACTTGTCATTTCCTTAATATCTTCAAAGATTTTATTATAAGCACTTTCTAAGGCCTCTTTATTATCTGAATCATAATAATATTTTCTATTTGCCACATTTGTTCCTATAGCATCAGAACCAATATATTCACTTAACCATGTTTTATAATACGAAGAATCATTATATTTATTTCTTACATTTATATTCGTATTTGCATTCTTACTTGGAACATTTATTCCAGGTAATACCGCATAATATCTTGGAATTTTATAGCCATTATTAGAATAATAAGTATAATTTCTTGCCTCAGTATCAGTATCAACTGTATTCGCATGACTACCATTATCATTATATTGCAAATGATACATTGTATATTGTCCTGTTATACCCACACCAATCGAATAAATTTTTATTCCATTATTTTTCATTCCATATGCTAATTCCTCTGCTCTTCTTGCTCCTAAGTCACTATAATTTGTACCTGACCAATCTTTATCTCCTATTGGGACATCCCTTTCATAGTTGTAGAAATTACCTACTCTATGTTCAGCGTATTTAGTGTGATCACTTTTTAATGGAGTATATCCTCTGTAACCATTTTCTATATAAGTTGTAGGTAGCCCATCTGTCAAAAAGATTATATACTTGTTTTTTACCTTAGAAGTTGCAAGTAGACTATTTGCCCTTTTTAAGCCCGCCTCCATATTAGTCCATTTTATATTAACATCAGTTGGAGCAGTTATTCCAACAACTTTTTCATCTAAAGTACTTTCTGATACAGTATTAACATCTTGTAAGCCCCCAAAAGCATCGTTTGAGTCTCTGTTAAATGTAACTAAACCAATTTGCCTTATAGCATTACTTTCTTTAGAATAGTTATAAAATTTGCTTATAAAATCCATAACAGAACTTTTTGCAACATCCAATCTTGAATTACTATCCCCCGATTCATCGCTAGTTAATTCTTTATTCATTGTATTAGAGATATCCATAACAAGCACTACTGCTAAATCTTGTGCTTTAGTTACCTCTTCAATTTTACTTGTTGTTTCTACTGATAATGTAATATCAAAATAATTTTCTAAATTAGATTCACTAATTGTTTTGCATACTATAACTCCATCTTTAGAATTACTATTACATCCCCCAAGATTTGCTACTTGTTTATATCCTTCAAGTGGACTCGCAAATGTATTTGTAATAGGCATAACAACCATTACAATGGTTAACAAAAAAATTACTATTCTCTTAATTTTTTTCATAACTCCTCCTTAAAAACAACCTAAATCACACCTATTTTTCTAAAAGGCCAAATTCGAAAACATAATTTACCAATCACATCTTCATTTTTTATAAATGATATATCCTCATTACGAGAATCCATCGTAATATCTCTCTCATCGCTTAAAACAAACACACTATTATCACTTACTTGAAGTGGATAAGTTATTCCTGTATCTCCTCTTACTAATTCACTCACATATGTTTCTTTTAACTCATTACCATTCACATACACAACACCATTCGAATCAATATTTACCCAATCACCAGAAACAGCTATCACCCTTTTAACTAATATCTTATTTCCATGATAAAATGCGATTATATCACCAGTTTTTAACTTAGACGTTTTAATAGATAATGCAATCTCATTATCGTTAAGTAATGGTTTCATACTAGAATTAGTTATTTCTAATACAGGCATAAATAAAGTTGCAAATAAAGTTGCAATAGCAACAATTATTATCAAAACAGATAAAGTATTTTTAAATAATTTAGAAAAACTATGTCTATAAATTTCTCTATGTAACTCTTCTTCAATATCACCAATAGAAATATCACTATAATTAATTTCTTTTTTTCTCCTAGAACTTAAGTATCTATCTAACATTTCTTTTATCTTTTTCATAAATTTCCCTTAGAATTTTTATTAGAAGCTTTTTTATTACCTTTTTTTAACTCAGATTCCAATTTCTTATATTTTTCCTCCAACTCAATTTCACGTTTTTTAAATCTTGCTTCTAACATTTCCTTTTTCTTCTTACACTTCGCTTCAGTTTCTTTTATAATTTTTTTCTTTTCATCTAACGCTTCTTTTCTTATAGAAAATTCTATCTTATTACAATTTTCCTTGACATTATCAAGATATTCTTTTGCTGCCGCATCAGCACTCTCAAATACTCCACTTAATTTCAAAGCAGCCGAAGCGATAGAACCAGATTCCTTAATCTTTATTCTCTTAGAATTAAGTTCATCCGTTACAACATTAAGCTTATCCTCTAATTCCTTAATTCTTTCTGCTTGCTTTAGCATAAGTTCCAAAAGTTCTCTGCGTTTTATCTTTTTTAAGCCGTTTTTATTCATAACTCCTCCAAAACGCTAATTATAAACAAAGTTTCTAAATCGCGATAATTATTTTTAACCCCAATTTCTTCTTTAGTGGTTGATATACTAATCATTTTCAGATTTTTGTCAATGAATTTCAAAAATTTTCTGCATTTTTTAATTATTCACAATATCTTATGCAAAATATTTACTAAAAATAATACAAATTTACATTTTTGAATAAACTAGCATATATGGCATTTGCGATAATAATCTTTTTATTGTATAATCTTAATTAGGAGGTAAAATATGTGCGGAATTGTTGGCTATAAAGGAGCCAGAAACGTAAAAGAAGTATTAATAAAGGGGTTAAAAGCATTAGAATATAGAGGATATGATTCATCAGGTGTTGCACTACTTGATGATGGGGAAATAAAAATAATAAAATCCGTTGGAAAAATAGACGAATTAGAAAAAAAACTTAATAAAGAAAATATAAATAAACCAATCATGGGAATTGCACATACACGTTGGGCAACTCATGGAAAAGTAAACGAAAAAAATTCTCACCCACATAAGTTAGGAAGAGTTGTACTTGTACATAACGGTATAATTGAGAATTATAAAGAAATTGAAAAAAAACTAATAGAAGCTGGATATAAATTTGAAACAGATACAGATACAGAAATGATTGCTGGTCTAATTGATTTATATTATAATGGCAAAAACGAAATAGAAGCAATCCAAAAAGCAGTTAAAGAATTAAGAGGCAGTTTTGCTATTTTAGTAATGTTTAGTGGAGATTCAAACAATATTTATGGAATAAAAAATGCAGCACCTTTAATATTAGGCGTTGGTGAAAATGAAAACTTCTTAGCAAGTGATATTTCTGCTATACTTTCATATACAAGAAAATTTATTATATTAGATGATAATGAGATAGTAAAACTAAATGAAAATAAATATGAAATATATCATGATGATAAAATAATAAATAAAAATATAGAAGAAGCAACATGGAGCATTATGGATGCTGAAAAACAGGGTTATGAACATTTTATGTTAAAAGAAATAAATGAACAAACAGAATTAGCACATAAATTATATGCAAAATATACACCAGATAATAAAATAACTGATGATATAATTGACATAACTAAATATAAAGAAATTGATATAGTTGCATGTGGAAGTGCATACTATGCAGGACTTATTGGAAAAAGTTTGATTGACAAATATCTATATGATACTCATATTAAATGTGATACAACTGTTGCAAGCGAATACAGATATAAACCACACGTTTTTGATAAAAACAAACTTGTAATTGTCATATCACAAAGTGGTGAAACAGCTGATACTTTAGCATCACTAAGATTAGCAAATAAAAATAATGTCGATACACTTGCAATAGTAAATGTTACATCATCTACAATAGCAAGAGAAGCTAAATATATTATTCCAATGCTTGCAGGTCCCGAAATAAGTGTAGCAACTACTAAAGGATATTTTTCACAAAGTTATATAATGTCCCTACTTATATTAAAAGCAATGCACAAATTAAAAAAATTAAACGAAACAGAAATTATTAACATACTAAAAGAAACAAAAGATTTAAATAAATTAGTAAGTAAAGTTATAGAAAATCAATCATATAAAGAAATAGCAAAATCTATATATGAGGAAAATGATATGTACTATATAGGAAGAGGTATAGATAGTGAAATATGTGAAGAAGCAAGTTTAAAATTAAAAGAAATATCTTACATTCATAGCGAATGTTTTAAAGCAGGCGAACTTAAACATGGACCTATTGCTTTACTAACAAAAGATACACCAGTTATTTGTATACTAACAGAAGATGATTTAGTAGAAAAAACATTAAGTAACTTAACCGAAGCAAGTTCAAGAGGTGCTAAAACAATACTAATAACAAAAAATAGTATAAACACTTCTAATATAGTAGCAAATTATATAATAACTGTACCTACAACTACTCCTTTTATGCAAAATTTATTAATTATAGTTGTATGTCAATTACTTGCATATGAAATTGCACGCTTACGTGGTTGTGAAATAGACAAACCAAAAAATCTTGCAAAATCAGTTACTGTAGAATAAAAACGAGATAAACTCGTTTTTTTACATAATAGTTCTTTATAATTTTACATTAACACAATACAAAACCTTATATCTTTTTGTACTAACAACATCATTACCCCTCATAAATTCATAAATCTTATCACACCAATTACAAATAACATTTAAATATATATCAAGTTTTATTTTATCAAAATCTCCATACACTACTATTTTATTTAATAATAACCTAATTATATCCCATCTCACTACATTAGATTTAAATAATTCAATTATTTCTTTCTTTAAATCATATTTACTATCTTCTATTTTTAACAAATTATTTATGCTTTTGTTAATTTCATTTATTTTTTTATTATATTCACAATTCTTCCTTATAAACTCATCTTTTGTTATATATCCATCAATATTTAAATCCAATAACTTTATCTTCTTACTATTTATATCCTCTACACTTTTCTGAAGTTTCAATATATTTAAGTCACTATTACCACATTTAGTATAAATATTCATAAGTATTTTAATCACTTTATCAACACTTAAACTATTATTAATAATATCATTCAATATAAAAAAAATCTCTTTTTCTCTAATAATTGGAGATGAACATATTTCCACACCTCGATTTAATTTACAAGAGCATACCCAACAAATATCATTCTTACATTGCTTTCTTCTATGAAAAAAGTTTAAATCATTTCCACAATATATTTTAGCACTAAATGGATACCTATTTTGATACATCACCTTATCATAAGATTTACCAAACTTCTTACTCCTCTTTTTTAACCTTTCATTTGCCAAATTCCACATTTCAACAGATATTATAGGAGAAACCTTTTCATTATCTAAATACGTTATCCACTCACTATTTGGAATTACTTTAACCTTCTTTGTCATATAATCAACAACTTCAGATTTCTTACCACAATAATACCCTTTATATTTAGGATTTCTTAAGATTCTTGAAACTGAAGATACACTAAAACTCTTATTTTGCCTTGTTTTTATATTGTTATCATTTAAATATTTAGAAATACCATTAATAGAATAATTTAAAACAGCATATTTATAAAATATATCTCTTACTATTTTCGCTTCACTTTCTATTACACATAATTTTCCAGAATCAATATCCTTTTTATATCCCAATAGAGTATCATTACCTAAGATATTTCCATTTAATATAGATCTATTCATTCCAAATTTAACTCTTTCAGATAACCTTCTTATTTCATCTTGTGCCAAGGAAGCCATAATAGTTAATCTAAGCTCACTATCAGGTAAAGCAGTATTTATATTATCATTCACAAACAAAACTGCTACCCCACTATTAAGTAATTCTCTTGTATACTTTATACTATCTAAAGTATTTCTAGAAAACCTAGATATTTCCTTGGTAATAATTAAATCAAATAATCCAACTTTAGCATCATTTATCATTCTCATAAAATTATCACGTTTAACGTCTGATGTACCACTTATACCCTCATCTATATATGGCTTTACATAAATCCAATTTTCATTTTTTTTAATCATAGAATCAAAAAAATCATTTTGATTTTTCAAAGAATTAATTTGCAAAGAATGATCAGTAGATACCCTTGAATAATAAGTTACTCTTAAATTTAACTCAGTTAAAGGTATACCCAAATTTAACTTTTCCCTTATTTTACACAAATCCATTATTTTTTATATCCCAATAAAGTTCTCAAGGCCTCATTATACATAGAAAATGTAATAACATTTTGATTATATAACTTCTCATTTATTTTAAGTGCTATTTCATAGTAAATTTCATTAACATCCATAAAATCACCTCAATAATTAATATGCTTTATTATTCACAATATGAGTTGTCAATCAATATGTAAAATTGTGCGTAAACCAAATTAATTTTACATATTTTTTGTTGATGTTTTACATATATGATAGTACAATGATTATGTAAAGGAGGGGTAGCATGATTAAAAAGTTAAAAGTTCTTATGGTTTTAGTGTCTTTATCATTAACACTTGGACTAATGAGTCATACCTATTCAAGGTATATTGCTGATGCAACTAGTGATATTAAAATCCAATTCTCAAAATGGGAAATAAAAATTAATAACAATGATATAACTAATGGTTCAATATCTACAATGAAGTTAACACCAGTTATGGAAGGCAACAATCATGTTGCTAGTAATGTTGTAGCCCCTTCTTCTAAGGGATATTTCGATATAGTAGTAGACCCTTCAAACGTAGAAGTTTCTTTTAATTATTCCGTTTCTCTAAATATAATAAATGGAAATATCCCTGATTTAATAATCTCTAAATATTCAATCATAGATAGTAGTTATACTGAGGGAGATGAAATACAAACAATATCTCTAGTCGATGGAAAAATAAATGGAACAGTAAACTATAACCAAAACAAAACTTTCGAACCATTTACAATAAGAGTATTCTTTGAATGGTATGAAGGAGAAAATGAAAAAATGAATGATGAAGCAGATACTCAAATAGGAATAGATGCATCTAATAACAATACAGAACTACAAATAACAGCAACAATGAGTTTCGAACAAGAGGTATAAATTACCCCTTGTTTTTTTAAATAAAAATCACTATTAAAGTGATTATTCCACACAAACGTAAGTTACATTAGATGGATATATTATTTCCTCAAGATTATTATCAAATGCATAACAACCAATAGTTAGTGGTGTAGTTGGAAATATTATTGTTGAGTTTGTTAATTTATTATTGGAAAATGCACGTCTTCCTATACTTATAACTGTATTAGGTATTGTCACACTTGTTATCCCTATACCATAGTAAGCAACATCTTTGATTATAACAACATCATATTTATTTTCAAAATTATATAATGTTTTTACTTTATATTCTATGTTATTAGAACTTATTCCAGTTGGTTCTACACCTCTTGTTGTGAATGCAACATCTCCTATTGCTACTACCTGTTTACCATTTATATTACTTGGTATTACTACATCTAGTCCACCTTCTATACTATATCCTGTTATTGATATTCCACTATATGATACATCTAATCCTGCCGTTTCATAATCTGTTGATGGAATAAAACCGGCCGATACAGCTTGTTGTAATGTAGTACCATCTAAACTATTTCCACTACATAATGTATTTGCGTTTTCTTCTGTGATATTTTCACTAAATAAATATGCAATACACTTTCCTTTACTTTATCAACTGCATCCTCATAAACAAAATACTTCGCATCTGTTGAACATGTATCACTTATTTCTGATGTTTCTTTTGATGCATTACATATTCCCATTCCTTTAAATTTTCCTTTTCCTTCTATTGTTACTGTTGCTTTTCCTTCTTCGTTTATTTTTACAAAACAATATTCATAGTCTTTACTACTTATTTTACTACTTATTTTTGCTACTTTATCACATGCTATTTCTTCATCAGTATTATTTAACTTGTTTGTTACATATTTCTTTTCTGCACTATCTGCTATTAATTGTGCTGTACTTTTAAATGAATCTTTTTTTGATATAAAAAAAACGATTTTATTCGTTTTCTTTTCTATCCTGTAATTTATTTAAAATGTTTTCAATAACTTTCCATTCTGCTTCTGTTTCTATAGATCCTAACACTGGATTTTCTTCTTTTGGATCAAATGTTGATGCATATACTTTTTTATTTCCATTTTCATCTTTTGTATTGTCTGTATAAACTATGTAATTTTTGTTAGTTTCGTCTGATTCGAATGTAAAAAGTACATTACAGGTTATTTTTTCTCCTTTATCATTAAATATTTCAAATTCGTTATTACTTTTATTTTCCATGCTACCCTCCATAGTAATTTTATAATATGTTAAAATGTTTATCTAGGATTTCTTTTAATATTTTTTTATAATCTTTATTTAATGCATTATCATAGTCATTCATCGAACCATTATCTGACACTATTTTAAGTGAATATGTATTTTTATAAAATGAAACTATTGCTCTTAACTCCATATCAAATAGTGTATTTTTTAGTGTGTTATTTTCTATGAAATCTATAGATGTTGCACATGTAGTATTAATAATATTTTCATCTTTTATATAGTTTATGTTTATTAAATCTGTATTTTTATAAATCGTTCTATAGCAATAAGAAGATGTAATACTACATATAGTACCTACATTAATATCATTTGATGCTCCTGCATAGCCAATATTTATAATAGTACCTGTTAATTTAGTATCTTTTAGTGACTCAATAACTTTTGAAACGCCTATACCTGTTATTAGTACATTATCTTTATATTCTTCTGGTATTAATGATTTTTTTTCATCTTCTGTTGCTACTAATATAGTTAATTTATTCATATATAATCACTCTCGTTTTACTTTATCTAAGTAGCTTTGAAGTATTACTGTTGCAGACATTTTATCTATTACTTTTTTTCTTTTTTTTCTGCTTATATCTGATTTTATTAAAATATTTTCTGCAATTCTTGTTGTTAATCTTTCATCTTCAAGTATTACTTTTTTATTTAGTTCTTTTTCTAATTTTTCTTTAAATTTTATTGTAGTTTCTCCTCTTTCTCCAATAGTACCATTCATGTTTTTTGGAAGTCCTAAAACTAATACATCAACTTCTCTTTCTTCAATTATTTTTTTTAATTCTTTAGTTAAATAATTAAAGTCATCATCATGTCTTATTGTGGTTAGTGATGTTGCTATTATTCCTGTTTTATCGCTTATTGATATTCCTAGAGTTTTTGTTCCTAAATCTAATCCTAAATATCTCATAATTTTGTTTCTATATCCTTTAATATTTCATCAATGTAAGTAATATCCGTTCCTCCTCCTTGTGCATAAGAGTTTGAACCGCCTCCATTTCCATTTGATTTTAAAGATGCATATTTTACTAAATCACCTGCATTTATATCACAATTACTTTTGCATATAAAATTTACGTTATTTCCTTTTATGTTTGCAACAAATATTATTCCTTTGCTTATTTTGGTAAATGCATTATCTATAAGTGTTTTTAATATAGAAATTTCATAATTATTAACTTTTTTAATTATTGTACTTTTATTATTAATTATTTTAATAGTATCAAATTCTGTATTATTTTTTGTTAATTTTTCTTCTTTTTTTAGATTATATTCTTTTTCAAATTCTTTTACTTTCTCTCTTACAGTTTTTACTTCATTTCTATTAAATATTATATCTTTGTAACTTAATGGTGCACTATTATCTATATCTACATTAAAGTCAATTTGTATATTTTTTGCTTTTGCATCATCCATTATATTTTTTGCTTTATTTAGAAGTTTAACCATTTCATCGTTGTATGGTTTTATTGCATTAAATAATACTCTTTCTATATTAGTATCTGTTGTTGCTTCTATTCTATAAACATCAGCACCTTTTGATTCAATATTATATATTGCAAATTTATTTATATCTCCTAAATTTTTAACATGCGTTCCACCACATAATTCAACTGAATTATAAAGTGTTACTACTCTAACTAATTTGTCATATTTTTCATCAAATTGATGCACTGCTCCACTTTTAACTGCTTCATCAAGTGACATTATATCTGTTTTTGCATCTACTTTTGTTTGTATTTTTTCATTTACTAGGTTCTCTATTATACATATATCTTCGTCTGTTATTTTCTTTGGATAAGTAAAATCAAATCTTAATTCTTTTTCTGTTACTTTTGATCCAGCTTGTAATACTTCATAATCTAGTGCTTCTTTTAGTGCTTGATGTAGTAAATGTGTTGCACTATGATTTTTTTCTATTGCATTTCTTCTTTTCACGTTTATTCTGGCAGTTACTTTATCGTGAACATGTATAACTCCTTCTTCTACGTTAACAATATGTACATGTTCTTTATTTGGAGATATGAATAAATCTTCTACTAGAACTTTTAGTGAATCATTATATATATATCCTGTATCTGATACTTGTCCACCCATTTCTGCATAAAATGGAGTTTCTTTTAATATAACATATCCTGTATCAGTTAATTCATCAACTAATTTTCCATCTTTTATAAGTGCGATTACTTCTGTATCTGTTTGATAATCTTCATATCCTGTAAATTTACTTTCTTCTTTAAAATTAAGTAATGCTTCATTTTGAATATTCATACTTGCTTCTTTTTTTCTTGACTTTCTTGCCATTTCTTTTTGATTATTCATACATGTATCAAATTCATATTTATCAACTGTATATCCTTTTTCTTTCAAGTATTCTTCTGTAAGTTCATAAGGAAAACCATAAGTATCGTATAATTTAAATGCATCAGTACCAGATAAAGTTTTATTTTCTGTTTTTTCTAGCATTTCATTTAATTTTTTTTCTCCACTTACTAGTGTTTTTTGGAATAATTCTTCTTCTTTATCTATTATTCCTTGTATATATTCTTTTTTAGTTTCTAATTCTGGATAGTAGTTTTTCATTGTTTCTACTACTGATGGGACTATATCACTCATAAATTTTCCAGGAATTCCTATATCATGACCATATCTAACTGAACGTCTTAGTAAACGTCTTATAACATATCCTCTTCCTTCGTTTGAGAATACTGCACCATCTGCTATTGCAAAAGTTAGTGTACGTATGTGATCTGCTATTATTCTAAATTCTTTATCATTATTGTATTTTTTATTACTAAGTTCTTCTATTTTATTTATTATTTTTCTAAATAAATCTGTATCATAACTGGATTCTACTCCTTCTATTATACAGGCCATTCTTTCTAATCCCATCCCTGTATCTATATTCTTACTTGGCAATTCAGGATATTCGTCTCTTTTTAAGCCCTCTTTTGAATTAAATTGGCTAAATACATTATTCCATATTTCTACATAACGTGAATTATCAATTTCATCTTGTAATAACTTGATTCCAAGATTATCTTTATCATATTCTATTCCTCTGTCATAAAATATTTCTGAATCCGGTCCACATGGTCCTTCTCCTATTTCCCAGAAATTAGATTCTAATCTTACTAAGTGAGTAGGATCTACTCCCATTTTAATCCATTTATCATATGCCTCATCATCATTTTTGTATACTGTAATATATAGTTTTTCAAGTGGAAAACCAAAGTATTTTTCATTTGTTAATAATTCAAAAGCCATCTCTATTGCTTCGTCTTTGAAATAATCTCCAACAGAGAAATTACCTAACATTTCAAAAAATGTATGATGTGTATTATCTCCTACTGATTCAATATCATTTGTTCTTATACATTTTTGACTACTTGTTAATCTTCTGTTTACAGGTATTTCGCTTCCATCAAAATATTTTTTTAATGGTGTTACTCCTGCATTATTCCAAAGTAATGTTGGATCATTTTTAATAAGTAAAGATGCACTTGGTAATATTGTATGTCCATGTTCTTTAAAATACTCTAAGAATGTATTTCTTATTTCATCACTAGTCATTTTTCTCATTGTCCACCTCAAAATCTTCTAACTTTCCATTTTCTTTTACTATTTTTGCAACTAATTTTTCTGATTCGTTTATTTTATCAGAACATTCTTTTGCCAACTTCATCGCATCACTATACTTCTTTATCGCATCATCTAAATTAACATTTCCGCTTTCTAATTCTTTTACTATCATTTCTAATTCATTTAAATTTTCTTCAAAAGTTTTTTTCATATCAATTCTCCTTAATATCAGTTATTAAAGATGTTATACATCCATCTGATACATATATATCTATTTTATCATTTATATTTAATTTTTTAATATTTTCTATACATTTATTTTCTTTTTTTATTATAGAATTTTTCATTAAAGCTCTTTTTACATTCTTTCGCAATATCTCCATATTTTTTTGCATCTTGTTTTCCTTTTACTAGAATCGTTAATTCTTCCATTATTTTTAATGCATTATACCATAAACTATTTATTTCTACTGCTTTTCCGTTTCTTGGTGTTACAGCAAAATCTCCTACCTTTGCATCCATCCATGTATTTTGGGTATCAGTAGTTCCTGATGATATCAAATAATCTGAGTCCATATATATATTATTATTGTCTACATCTATTTTTCCCATATATGCATTAATAACTTTTTCTAGTGAAGCATAAATATTTTGTTTTACCCATTCATACTCATCTGTGTATTTTAAAAACTTCTTTACTTGCTCAAATAGTAATAATGATGAATCTACACTGTTATATAGTGGTCTATTATCATATCCAGAATAACCATTTGGTACTAAACCAAATTTTATATCTCTAATTGTTGTTAATAAAACTTCTTTAGCTATGTTAAATCTTTTTGTTTTTAATAACAAGCCTTCAAATGATATTAAGGTATCACGTCCCCAATCAAGAAACCATGGATATCCTGCAATAATTGTATATAAAGCAAATGAAGGTCTATATACAATAAAATTATCTGTAGCTGTTACCATTGTTTTTACCAAACTAATATATTCAGGGTTTGTACTATTTTTGTTTTTTGGATCTAATAATTCTGTATCATAAATAATTTCACTAAGTCTAACTATTTCTTTATTGATAATGTCTTTTCCGTCTATTTCATCTATGTTTTCTTCTAACGAGCATACAAAAGTAACATATTTTTCCTCATTTGGCTCTAAT
>URRF01000012.1 GCA_900550145.1 uncultured Mollicutes bacterium | reverse complement strand
ATACTCTTTCATAACACCTTTTCCATAATTTTTATTTAAAAATGCAATAAATGGATCTATTTCATCACGAATAAGTACAACACTTAATTGATCAAATTTTCTTAATATTTTCTTTGCAATAAAGTAATCTATTGCTTCTATCTCTTTTCCACCACAAGCAACATAAACTGGTGCAAAAGTTTGTAATTGTTTCATTATACGATTACCAAAAGCAATTCTAAAATGTTTAATAACATAATCATCTATTTCAACTACCTGATTAAGCCCCTTATCAGTAAGTGGATACTTTTCAACTGCTTCTTGAAACAACGATTCAAGATAACTTGAATTTATATCAACTGGATCTTGTTCACGACACTTAAATGGACTTACCTTAGTATTTATATCTATTGGCATAGCACGGTCATAAACTTTATCCGTAACCATAAATGTTGAATCATCATTATTTATTGTACCTATATACCATAAATTACCTGGCAATCTTAACTTACCTTTTTCCAATTTCTTAGGATCATTTGGCCATGGACTAGATACTATATCTACTAACCATTCACTTCTACTTGGCATTTCAAGTATTGACAACAAATCAGCAAAATAATATTCGACACGTGCTAAGTTCATTTCATCCAAAATTATTGTATGAACATTATCATCAAAACCAGCTGTATATATCTCTGTTAAAGCTCTTGTTTCATTAAACTTCTTAGTAAACTCATTAAAGTAACCTAAGAAATCTGATTTATCTCTCCAAGACGGTTCAACAGACGCAACACACGAATCATTATTTACAAATTTACCCCAAGCATAAGCTAAAGATGTTTTACCTGTACCAGATATACCTTGTAAAATTATTAGTTTGCTTGATGCAAGTCCTGCAAAAAATGGTCTTAATATTGCATTATCATAATATAAATGTAATTCTGACGCTGAAAAGCATCTGAAATCATCAATCAACTCTTCTAATGTAAAATTATTATCATATTTTTTAATCTTATAATCTTTATATTCCTCATCAAGTAAAGTTAATCTTGGGAATCTTATTCCCTGTTGTCCTATTTCATCTTCTGGTTTAACTGGTTCATCAGTAGAATTATCAGATTCATCACCTTCAGGATTAATTCCTAATTGAGATACTTTCATTGCCATTAACTCATCTTTTTCCTTCATTAAATCAACTACTTTGTCATTTAAGTTAGCAATTTCATTTAATAACTCTTCTTTACTTAAATTATTACTTGCCTTTCTAACTATTTTTCTTATCAAGAAAAATAATAAACCCGCAATTAATAAAACCATAACTATTAAGCATATAACTGATATTACCACAAAAACCTTTTCTCCACCATTAAAGTTTCCTTTATAACTATCAACTATTTTGGAATACTCACCAATGCTAAACATCTCTGTTATTCCTTTTATAAATCCTTTAAAAGCATTAAACAAGCCATCAAAGAATACTGAGATAAACTCATAGAAAAATCTAAAAAACGTATTCATATCATCACCCCACTAAATTTCTAATTTACTCATTATATCTTCATTGATCATTCTAACATGCAACTCTTTAGGTACAAAAAGCATTATACTATCTTTATTTGGATTTTTATTAGATAAAAACAAATAATCCATTAATTCTAACATACTTTGATCTCCTACTTTAAACTTCGTAGAATTATTTAAATCAACCGCAAAACGATAACCAGATTTAATTAATTTCTTAATTGTACCTTTATGACTTGATAAAGTATCATAATTAATAACAACAATTATATTATTTCTTGCATATTCATCATCAAACTTATCAAATATTGCATCTAACTTATTATCTTTATCATACATACTACTTGGTATTGATATCAAGTATTTATTTTTAAAATCTGCATTTAACATATTACCAACTAACTTAGATAACAACAATGCAAGTAACACCTCAATCTTATCCTCAGCAACAATTCCCTCTTTGTATGTTTTATCAACTATATAATCACTATAAATCTTACTAAACGCAATATTATGTTCTAAACTAATTGCATAAACATTCTTAGAAACTTCATTCATTTCAAGTGTAAACATATTAGTTTCCAATTTATTTAAAGTATACTTTATCATTCCATCATATAATTTTTGATCTTTTATTATATTATTTATAACTAACTTAAGTTCCTTAACTTCATATTCTTTAAATTTTATAAATTTACTTATATTATTCGCATAAGTTTCTCTTTTTGATTTAATACTATCTAGCATCTCATTATCATGCTCTAACCTAATCATCAACTTAAATATCATTTCATATTTAAGAACTTTTTCCTTAAATTGTTTATCAGTTCCTTTATATGATTTTACCAAACTATTGGCTAAATCTTCCATTGCTTTTTCAAGTTTACCTATCATATTTCTTGAATTATACTCTACATTAACCTCACCACAATAATTATAATATTTGCCATCTATATAACCCTTAACAAATTTATCTTTAATCGTTAATTCATTACTCTTTAATTTTTCTCCAACTAATAAATCATCTACTATTTTTTTAATTTGTTCCTCTTTTATAAACATTATTCTATCAATAACATTTTTACATTTCTTCTTTTTCTTTTGTAATATTTCCAAGTTTTTCTTTATTACTTCTTCTTTCTCAACTTCTTCAATTTCCTTTTTTATTGATTTTTCATCTACCTCAAAGCTTTCAACCTTACTCTTATCAACATATGCATCATCTATATCATCTTCATCTACTGATATCATTCTAAAACACATAGTTTTATCCAAAGCTTCTTCATCCTGTTCTACAACATTCTCTTCATTTATAACTTGAGTTACTTCTTCCTCTTTTATAATTTCTGGTTTTATTTCCTCTTTTTTTTCTTCGACAAACACTTTATCTTCTTTAATCTTATTTTCTTTTTTAATTTCCAATAATTTTTCTTTTTTTAACTTTGCACTATTTTTTACTTTTTCTAGTATAGCATCCATAAACTCTAATATTTTTTTAGATACATTATTTTCAGTTTTCTCATCACTTATATTATTCTTTTTCTTAAACAAGAAACCTATCAAATACAATGTTATTATTAATGCAATTAAAACTATTGGATTAAATAATACTTTCTGTATAACAGTAAAATTAGGTAATATTTTAACAACTTTTCCTACTATCTGATCCCTACTAATTGGTTCATCTTTTGCGTTATTAGCATCTCCCTTAGTTATATAAGTTCCATTATATGCTTCAACCACTCTATGAGTAATAAAATCTCCATCACGATAATAAGTTACGACATCATTTACTTTTATTTCATTAGAATTTCTAACTATTATCCAATCTCCAGCATTTATCGCATCTGCCATACTTCCAGTTTGCACCCCAAAAATAGAATATCCAAAAAAACTAGAATATGTATTTTTTAATATCTTTACCTGAATATTGTTATATAACGTAATAAGTAATATAACTCCAAATATAAATATGGCTATATCTAACACTACATTTATTAACTTATCTACTATTTTTATTCTTTTTTTATTCATTTGTACCACTCCTACATACTACCCTCTACTATAAAATAGTATATCATATTCGACAATTTTTAACAATATATTTGCTACCATATTTATCTGTTTTATTAACAAAAAAAACTATGCAATATTTGCATAGTCATTTTTAAATAACTTATATCCTAATCTTTATCAGCACCATATTTAATTTCAACAATTAAAGCATATACTTGATATATAAATATCAAGAATATAGGTACAAGTACTATAAACAAAAATCCCCATTGTGACTCAATTACCGATAAAACTGTACCTATATTATTATGTACTTCATATGGTTTACCAGCAAGAAACTCTTTAGAATAAGTATTTCCATTTTTAAAAGTGATTGCTTGCTCTTCTTCATAAATTTTTCCAACATTACCAACTTGAACATGTACTGCTCTATTCTCATCCAATTTATAAGCAAATACTACATCATTTTCCTTCAAATCTTTTATCTTAGTATCTTTAACCAATACCAGATCACCTTTTTTGTATCCATCAAATGATACATCTTCCTTTATTATAATAAGTGACGTTTCTCCAAATTGAGTAATACCATACTTATTATAATTCAACAATAATATAGTCATACATAATGCAAATGCAAAATATAAAACTCCTACAATTGTTAATAATACTTTTTTTACTACTTTCATAATTCCTCCTACTATAACTACAAAATAACACAAATATATAGAATTGTCAATTAATTAACAATCTGATTCTATTAAAGAAAAATCATTTACTGTATAACTATCTGTTCCTCTTCTATAAAATTTAAAATTTCTATTACTCTTTGAATCCAAAGACACTATTATTTCATTTACATAACCATCAACATCAGTAGCTGAACTCTTTAACTCATCAAAAGAAACATCAATCAACAAATTACTAGAATTCCATGTTATCTTAGCACATTTTTTCTTATTATAACTATTTGAAACAACTAACCTACTATAGCCATCATACTCAACATAATTCATACCTACCGAACCATTTAAACTCTTATCTTTCCTAAGTTCAAAAGTACCAGTTAATACCTTCTTATATGGTTCAGTACTAGTTACTTTTATAGTTACTATAACACTACCTATTTCTTCATCACTAGATAAATTAAAATACAAATCTTTAACAGCAACTACATCACTCCACGTATATCCGTTTATTTCACAAGTAGATTTATCATAAGTACTCACATCAACATCGTCTATATTATTTACACATGCCTTTTCACTTGATAACGTACCAGAATAATTACTTCCAATATCATTTATACTACATGTTATTTTAGGATTATTAGTACTACATTCTACTTTATATTTAATATCATAAGCAGTAATAAGTTCATTATTAGAGCTATTTTTAATATTAAAACTTATATTCTCACCATTCCAATAATTATTAACGTTCTTTAACGATTCATCTTTTAAATAATCACTACTAAAGTAAAACTCCTTTGATTCTAAATAATGATTCCACACAGATTTAGACGCATATATTGCATATGAAAATCCATTTGTAACTAATATCAAAAAGCAAAGCATAATACCAGTAATAATTATTATTTTAGTTTTCTTCTTCATCTTACACCTCTAATTATATCTTTTGCCAACTTTTTATTGCTATATCTATATAATCAACAACATCTTTATACATTTCATCATTATAACTCTCAGGAAATTTTACAACAAGTTTATAATTATCAAGAGATTCTATATTATGTGACATTTCTAAAACTTGAGAATTACACACAAGTTCATTATTCGAGTTTCTAGTAAAACTCTCATCACACGTTAAAACCAAAGTTTCCTCTTCACCATCTACCTTTTTTAGTTCTATCACAGTAGGCATAAAATGATATGTTTTAATAATTATCTGATAGTTGAGAGTTACATTACTAATTTTACTATCCTGTTTATTTGTAACAGAAAAACTATAATCTTTTGTAACTCCCGGATACATATCAGCAAGTGGTATATTTAATTCATCCACCTCTTTTGCCTCAAATACAAATTTTGCAATTTTTTGATTAACGCTTCCACTTGTATTTGATCTAAATATTGAATAAGTTATTCCAGACCCAAACAATATTGCAATTATAAGTACAAACACAATAATTACCCTTCTTTTCATACCACACCTACTTTACAATAAACTTCTTTTCTATAGTAGCTATTTTTACACTTCCACTATATAACTCAAATACTAATTTATA
Organism: uncultured Mollicutes bacterium; assembly: GCA_900550145.1. Taxonomy (GTDB): domain Bacteria; phylum Bacillota_I; class Bacilli_A; order RF39; family UBA660; genus CAG-1193. Next base: position 30,387 of record URRF01000012.1, on the reverse strand, counting down.
ACCATTATTTTCAAAATTAGTATTTATAAAATTCAAATTAAATGCATTATAAGTACTAGCTTGTCCATTATAGAAAAGTGGACTTTTTATTGCATAATAGATATTATCAGATACTTTCTCTAATGAATTAGTAACATAATCTTTTAAATCTACTATTGTATAAGTTTGATCAAATGCAGTTAATTTATTTTTCTTATAAAGAGATACCCTTATATTTGGATTTATAAAACCACCATTTTGTAAAATATTAAATTTTACAGTTGTATTAGAATCTTTCTTTAATATAGTTTTATAAGTATCATCACTAAGTATATCAAAACTATAAGAATATCTAGTACTATTATTAGTCATTGGAATAGTTATTGTTTCACTACTTACATTTGTATCATACAATCCATCATAAGAAACATAACTATTTATCTTAAAATAATATTCTCCATTTAATAACTCACTATTATCTAATACAGTACTTATCACTAAATTACCAGTAAACGTATCTAAATTATTCAAATTAATTCTTGCTATTCCATCATTCTCAATAGAGTATAGAGTATCACCTATTTTATACTTAATATTTTTTAAGTACTTTTGCTCAATAATACCATTATCTTTATCTACTACCTTAATAGATATTCCTAGTTTTTTATCTTCTACAACTGTATCATTTACTAACACATTATTAACATACCCATAATTTAATTTTACAGTTAAAGGAATATTTGAAGTTGAATCAGAATCATAAGCAATAATATTACCACCATAAGTTGATGAAATACTAGCAGTCGCATCCTTATTAACATAAATATTTATATTCTTTAATGTACTATCAATTGTAGGCCTTGAAGTTTCTTCATTTGAATCAATTAACTCCAAAAACAAATTTAAGTTTGTATACTCAAGAGTTATATTTGTTTTTAATAAATCAAGAGTTACAGTAAAGTTCTCATCGATATCCCCATTTTCTAATTCCTTAAAGAAATTATTATTTGTAGATTTACCAACCTCTTTAAATAACGTAAACGGATATATCGCTTTTCCCTTACTACTATAGCCAAAATCATCATCCGTAGTAATTTCATACACATATCTCTTATTATTTTTATTATCTAATATAGTTAATCTACTACCTTTAGGCAAAACATAATTAGATACAATATTATGAGTATAACCAGGTTTGTATCCATTAGTATCTACATATACAAAATTTAATGAAATACTAGATTTATCAGTAATATTTATATTAACTAAATCAGATAAATTTTTTCCAACATACACATTCTTTATTTCATATCCACCATAAGATATTATATCTGAGTTTGCATAACTAATATGATTAGTATTATCAACTACTCGTGCATATATTATATAATTTCCTTTTCCATCTACAGAAACACCATTATCATAATTTATCCAAGACGAATCATCCAAATTTTTAACCTCGTCACTAGTAAGTATTACATCAGATATATAATATTTTACTCCACTTATACCTGACAAATCATCAACACCATCTATCTTAAATACACTTTCTTTATTTATATATACATAACCAGGTACCTCATTCAAATTTGTCCATTTATTTTTATTATAAGATATAGAAACAGTTGGATCAGACATATCAAGTATAAGTATCTCTGAATTTAAATAAGTAACATTGTCATTATAATCAACAACCTTAGCATATATTATATATTTACCCTCTTCTGTTATCTTTAAAACCGAATCATATTGTTTCCAATCACTAATCGTCTCTATTTCACCTTTTCTAAGAGGAGTATCACTTCCTATATAATAATAATACTCTTTTATAGGTCTCAAATTATCTTCACTTTCTATACTAAATGTTATAGCAGAAGAAAAATTTATTTTATCAGGAACATAACCAACATTATTCCATGAATAAGTTCCAACGTGTAAAGTTGCAATCGGATTAACAATGTCATCTATAAACAATACTGGGAAATTATCTTCTTCATAAATCCATATATTTGATGGATTTGAAACCATATCATTGCTATCAACAAACTCTTTAAACAAAAGAGTATCAGTTAAAAACGTTTTATTCTTTAAACTAGAAAGTGCTATATTAGTTACATTTCCAGATATAGTTCCACTACTAATAACACTTCCACTTGTATAATATACCCCATCTGCAGTTATAGTTGAATTTGATATAGTATTTATCAAATAACTACTATTAGAAGCATTAAAAGAATTCTTTATAATACCATTTGAATTATATACTTCATATATTAAACCATTTACTTTAGTTCCTGTTAAAGTTCCTATATTATAACTATTTGAAACAATTACATTAGAAGTATTATCAGATATACTACTTACTAAACCAGATGAATTTATACCATTAATAGTTCCAACATTATAACTATTAATTAAAGATGATGAAAAGTCCATACTTCCAACTATTCCAGAAGAATTTAAACCACTATATACATAAGATTTATTAATTACATTTTTTATATTTGTATTAACTGCCTTACCAACTATTCCAGAAGACATTTGATTATTATAACTTATTTCATATTTTAAATTAGAAATATTATAAGTAGTCGTCACAAAATCAAAAGTAAGCTCTGTTACTAAAGTAGAACCCAAATCTAATGAAAATCCATTTATTGCACTCACACTATTACCATTTATAGTAAATTCACACGAACTACTGCATGTACCACTAACTTTAGTTGTTATAACATTTTTTGGTGCATCATAATTAATATTTATTTTCTTAGTTCCTTCATTTGAAACCAAATTATCAATACTAACGGATAAATTTGAATACTTAGTATCATTTCCTATTATATATCCTTCACTCATAATATTTTCTATATTCGAATTATTTGAAGAAGAAATTATAGTAGTAGTAGAACCACCATATAACATAGTATTCTTTAAATACAAATCATGAACATTACCCTCTAAATTTGTAAAAAGAGCTATATCACTTGCTGTTTTATTAGTCATATAAAGTCCATATATTGTATAAGAATTCCCATCAAAATCTCCTTTAAATTTATCTAAAGATGAAAATGAATTTAAAGTTCCTATCCTAGTACCCCTATAATTAACATTATCATAAAAATAATTAGTATAATTCTTAACATAAAATGTACTGTCATTTAGTGTATACATTATCTTCGATGTATCATCATAACTAAATACTCCATCATTCAACACAATATTATTATTAAGTTTAAAATATGTATTAGCATAACTATTAGTTTTAAGCATACTAGCAAAATATGCAAGTTCACTACCATTAGATATTATATATGGATCATCCTTAGTACCAGTACCTTTTCTATATGATTTTGCTATACTACCATCCCACACAGTACTTACATCTATTGGCAACCTATTCTTATATCTGGCCAATGTAGGAATTGCTACTATTGCTAATACTACTAACAATAATAATAAACCAAAATAATATATCTTAGGTATTTTCTTCAATCTATCCATAACTTACACCTTCCTATAATACAAATACATTATAACATAATACGACATTTTTTTGTATAATTTTAAACAAAAAAACACAAACGATTAAACATTTGCATTTTTATTTTCTTTTTCAATAATTTTATCAACTTGCGAAATAAACCAAACATCATCAATAGTAATATTACTACTATTTATCTTATCAACTCTTAATATCAGTAATAACTTATTTTCAAGAATTTTTAAATTCTCTGGACTAAGATCTTCCTCAGTCATTTTAATATTATTTAATCTATATTTATTAGCAATAATTCTAGGTATATTTACACTCTCAAACACAGGTATACCAGCAACTATCACATTAGTTGGATTCATAGCAAACTCATCAAATTCCTTACTATGTCTAACTATACTATCATAATCTGTTAACTTAAACACTTTTTGAATAACTAATTTCTTAAGATAATCAAAACTATAATATAAATTCAACAAATCAGATACAGTCAAAGTATTACTTAATATACTCATAACTTTATCCTTAAAATATTCCTCATCATACTTCCTATATAAATCATATAATTCCTTTGCCTTTATAACAGATTCTGCTTTTAGTTTTTTCAAATCATTATCATTCTTAAATTCAAATAAACCAGGTCTTCCACCAAATATTTTCTTATTTAACTTATCTAATTCATTTTCCTTCTTATCAATTTCATCTAAAACTAATTTTAAACCCTTATACTCCTCTTTTTTATCTCCAGTAGGAATTAATTTCTCATATTCCTCCTTAAAATTCAAAAATAATGGTTCAAACAAAAGATAATTATTAAATTCATCAATATTATCTCGTAATTTTTCCAACGAAAAACAAATTTTCTTCATAGTTTTATTATCACTATAATCAATGCCCTCTGGTATCAAAGACATAAAAGCCATAGTTCTTACCTTATTTCCAGGCATATATTGTTCTATATTAATTACATTCTTCTTAGATAACTCAATAATATCACTAACATTTTCCCTTTTATAAAGATTTAAATCAATATACTGTTCTTGTAATTTTTCTAAACAAGCAGCATAATTAGTAATACCATTTTTCTCCATTACTTCTTTTTGAAGTTCAACTATATAATTAGTAAATTTCTTTTCATTAATTTTTATAAGTTTCCTAAAATTAAGCTCAATATGATGTATTAAATCCGGATTTACCCAATAAATCTGTTCGAATATTTCAGATACCTTACTATAATCTTTTGAAGCACTACGACTCGCCTTTAAATATGAAGTCATATACTCATGTACATAACAAGTATAATCAAAATCATCCCCAGTAAGTAATATACCTACTAACGAAAACTTATCTAAAAATCCGTTTATTATATCGTTAAGCGAATCAAAATTAAAAGTATCAAAATTATTTATTTTATATAAAAGTTCATCAAATCCCATCTTTTCTAAATAAGTATTAGTTGGGTTCAACAAAAACTTTACATTATTTAACTCAAGTATTTTCTTTTTTAACTTATCAACATCTTCTCTATTATCTTTTATATCAATTTTTTTACTCTTCGCAACCAAATAATTCCTAGTACTTAACCTATACTCATCATACTTCTTTCTTATTTTTTCTAATTCCTGATTATATTTTCTTTTATTTGTCTTAGTTTTAGTAGGCAAAGTAGAAAGTAAATTCTTTTTTGATTCTATATCTTTTTTTATAAACTCATAAAAATTATTCATTATTTCCACCCGCCTCTTCTATTACACTTTCATCTAAAAACTGAATAAAATTGGTAATATCTTGATACACTTCAACTAACTCTTTTAACGAAAGAGCAGATAAATCAAAATCAACTTTCCTTTTTTCTTTCATAATTACCTCCCATTTATTCTATATCAGAATATCCCTTTGTGTCTTTTATTAGATTTATAGAAACAGATATATCAGATCCAGAAGAATCTGTTTCCAAACTATCAATATCTTGTCCCTCTATCCACAAATATACTCTTACCTTTGTCACACCATCCGGTATCTCAAAGAGTGGATCAGTAAAATCACCCTCTTTTACCGTTTTTTGTAATGCAAAGTAATTTGGGTCTAAATTAGGAGAACCACTAACAGCATTTTTAACGTATATAGGTCCACCAGTTTTTATACAACCATAAGTTGGAAAATACTCACCATCAACCAAATTAACACCATATTGCAAAGCCCTTTCAATTGATAAATTTGTATGATTTGAACTATTTGGTTCATATATTACAGACTCACAATTATTATTACATTTCAAATTCTGTATAACCGTTGGATTTGTATTAGTTGGCATGCTTCCTATCTTCAAAAATCCCAATCTAACAGAATTAAAAAGTCCCCTCATTTCTTCTTTTGCATCATCATCTATCCCAAATTCTGTGCCAGTTTCCAAATACAAATTATCAGGTATAGGTGAACCACTAACATTCTTTAAAAATAAATCAAATGCAATGAAATTATTAAATTCTCTTGATATACTCTCATTTGCAGGTGTTGTAGTAACAAAACCATTTTCCTTTGTTCTATTTCTGTATCTTACACCTGAAGTTGTACATATATGATAATAATTCGAATTAGAATCCAATATACCATTTGTTGAAACAGGAACTAATCCATTACCAGCCCACTGGCTAGTATTATTCGGGTATGTAAGTTTAAGTTCTTTAATAAGTTTATCTGCAGATATCTCAACAAATGTATCATAATTTATTGCATCAAGCGATATTGTTAGTCCCCCATTTTTAGAAACCAACATATTAAATGTTTTTACCTTAACATTTAAATTAACAGAAAACCATGCATAAGATGAGAATATAAGCAATATTCCAGATAACAAAATTATCAAAGGAGTAATTTTCAAATTGAATTTCTGTAATAGAAATATATTATTTTTGTTTTCTGATTTTTTAACACTTTTATTCTTATTACTATTCTTTACTATATTTCTTTTTTTATTTGATTTTATTTGCTTATTCACTAATTCACCACCTCATATATATATATATAAATAAAGGGTAACATTTAACCACATTACCCTTTATTACATATATTTTAGTATTAACCAGTAATGTTAAATATCTGGTTTATATTTTTAAATTAAGGTCCTACTGGAGCTGGATTATCTGTATGTTCACTATCAGTACCAGTTTCTGGTCCATTATAATCTGGATAATCAGATTCTTTGTATCTTTCTTTAGTGAAACCAAAGTTTACAGTAATCTTTTTACCTAATGAAGCGAAATCATAGTTATCTATGTCTTGTCCTTCAATATAAATATATACTCTTAATTTAGTAATACTATTTGGTGCTAAAGTCATAAATTGTGGACGATTTGCACCAGCAATATTTTTCATAGTATCTGTGAAATATGGGAAATCAACTAATTTATAAGTAGATTTATCCTCTGCTTGAGCGTAAGTTTTATAATCCACACTGTTAGCAACATAACTATTAAACTTAGTTCCATCATAAATATTAACTTGATCAGCTATATCAATTCTTCTGCTTATAGCATAAGTAGGAACTGCTTCAGTTGTTGTTATTGCTGTACATTCTTCAGTACCATAAGATGTTTTGTCCATTACGGTAGTTCCATCTTCATTTCTTTTTAAGCATGAAGTTTTATACCAATTCAATGCATTTTGCTCATGTTTTGCATCATTTGGTTCCCAAATTTGAGCATCTCTACAAATACCAGTTACTTGAACTTGTCCTTCACCTGCTTCTTTATCAGCACAAGTAATTCCAGTAATATTAGCTGCTTCAGTAGTATCAGCTTTAACACGTCCTAATTGAACAAATGCAACTCTTACTGAGTTTTCTATACCAGTATTAGCAACACCGCCATCTACACCAGCATTTGCAACTTTAACTGTTGAATTTGTAGTTAAATAGATTGCTTCTTCATTTAAAGGGTTGTTTTGAACATAGTATTCTGCACCTGAAACGTTTTTAACAAACAAGTCAAATGCAACATATCCTTTACCTTCTTTATATTCTGTTCCACCTTCCTTTAATAAAGTATCATAATTATGTACTCTACTAGCAAGAAGTCTATATCCACCTGGTGAAACAGTTAAACTTCCTTTTTCATATAATTTCATTCTTGATGAATCTTTATCCATATCACCTACTGATGACATAGGAATAAGACCTTCGCCTTCACCATCTGCCCATGTATTAGCATTTCCCTCATAAGATGCTGTATTTTTAGCATCTAATTCATACTTCCAATCAGCACCATCCATTGATAAGAATAATCCTTCTGTTGTAGCTATCTTAACATCAAATTCAGCTACATTAACAGTTTTCATACCAATAAACCATGCATATGTTGAAACAGATAGTAGGATTGCGCATAAAGAACAAAATAACACTAAATTTCTAATCTTTTTGTTTTGCTTTTCACTACGCTTTTTCATTTTTCCTCCTATTAAATTTCTTTATAAACTATTAATTACCTTTTGTAGTTCTTGAATTTACATTAGTTGGTAATTCTGGTCCATGTGGTTCTTGATCATTATAATTAATATCATCACCATAATATCTTTCCTTAGTAAATCCAAATGCAACTGAAATTTGTCTTCCTAATGAAGCAAAATCATAGTTATCAACATCTTGACCTTCTAGGTAAACATAAATTCTTACTTTTGTTACACTGTTTGGCGCTAAAGTAATAAATTGTGGACGATCATTTCCCTCTAAATTCTTCATAGTATCAGTAAAATATGGATAAGCCATTAATTTACCAGTAGCAGCTGTTTCAGATACAGAACCAGCATAACCATTATATTCAGCACCATCATAGTTATCTACTTGGTCTGTTTCAATGATTGTTCCACTTACAGCATATGTAGGATAAGCTGTTCCATTTGAAACAGTTCCACAAGTTCCATTGTAAGATTCTGCTAATGTTAAATCAGCACCAGTTCTCTTCTTACAAGAATTTGTATACCAATTTATGGCATTTTGAACATGCTTTGTATCATTTGGCTCCCAAATTTGTGTATGAACATCATCACATATACCTGTAACATCACCTGCTGTATTACAAGTAATACCTGTGATTGCAGTTTCTGGTTGAGTAGATTTTACACGTCCGATTTGAGCAAACGCAACTCTTACTGAGTTTTCTATACCAGAATTTTCTATATTTGCAGTATCTCCCTCAAGTCCTGCGGCATTAACTTTAACTTCTGATTCAGGAGTTAAATAAATAGCTTCCTCATTTAATACGTTATTTTCTGTATAATATTCATTACCAGATAAATTCTTGATAAATAAATCAAATGCAACGTATCCCTTTGCTTCCTCTGCACCATTGTTTTTAACTTGGCTAGCCATAATTCTATAACCACCAGGTGTAACCGTAAAGCTTCCTTTTTCAAATAGTATCATTCTTGAAGATGTTGTATCTATTTTACCAACTGATGACATTGGTACTAATCCTTCTCCACCCCAACTATTTGTATTACCATCATAACTAGCTGTTTTATGGTTTGCTTCGTTTATTTCAACTGTATCTGACCAATCCTTACCATTAAGTGATAAAGACAAGCTGTCAATTGCAGCAATCTTTACATCAAAGGCAGTAACATTAACAGTTTTCATACCAATAAACCATGCATAAGTTGAAGCGGTTAAGATTATTGCACAAAGTCCACAAGCAACGATCATTCTTTTAACACGTTTTTCATGTTTTTCATTTCTTTTCTTCATAATCTACCTCTTTCTTTTCTTGTTCATCAATATGTTCAGAATTAAAGCCCATATGAATTTTAAATTCGCCACCTAAGATATTATCTGTACACTCTGGATCATTTCCTTCAATCCACATTACTATTGTATATCTTACAATATCACCTGGTTTAAAGTTTTCTACATAATCACTTACCACTAAATCATCAGATTCAAACGGTACAGTATCTTTTTCAGGTCTACCATTTGAACCTAGTTTAGCATAGGTAACAGCATTGCCATTCTTATAGATCCTAATTCGAACTGCTTCATCAACTTGTTTCACAACATCGTCAATGACAACTTCACTCCAATAATCAGATATATCATCACCTATGTTTTCCACATAAAAAGTATACGCAAGATAATTATCTCCATTATGGGAACCTGCTCCTCGATTGTCAAGGTCCGTTGGAAGCCATTTGTACGAAACATTGTCAAACGATTTAGGAGATAGAGCATATAACTCAGTCCTGTATACTTTATAATTCGGATCATCATAAACAATTAATCCTTTATCGAAGTACAAGTTTTTGTCTAGCGTTATGCTAAAATTTCCACTATTATAAATAATACCTATAACGAAATACAAAATAAGCAATAAAAGTAAGATAAGAAGTAACGCTATACGAAAAAACTTCTTCGCTTTTTTTTCACGTTTAAGTTTCTCAGTGCTTAATTTTATCTTTCCTTCCATACAATACTTACCCCTTTTTCGTCACGCACGATAAGTACATCTACTTACATACTTCTAACTGCGATATCCTTTATAATACAAATATATTATAGCATATAGCCACTTATTGTCAATATGAAAAGACGAAAAATGTCGAAATTTAGACCCCTCCTTTTTCAGCAAATGATTATCATATCATTAAGAGAACCAAATGCTAGTGCTGTAGAAAATGAGGGCTACGGATATATAGTCGCATCTGTTGGAGAACTTGGTGGTAAAGCACCATATACTAGCTACAATGCAAGAAGTAGTTACATAAAAAATAACAAAGAAATAATAAGTGGATTTGTAAAAGCAATAAACAACGGATTAAAATTTGTAAGAGAAAATGATTCTAATACTATCGCAAAATCAATATATAATTTTTTCCCAGACATGTCTTTAAACGAATTAAAAACATCAATAGATAGATATAAAAATCAAGACACATGGAATGAAACAACTAAATTAGAAAAAGATTCATTCGATCATTTACAAGAAATAATGGTACTAGCAGGTGAACTTAAAGAAAAAGTTCCATTTAATGATTTAGTTGATAACACATATAATTAATGAAATTATTAGAATTTAAAAATGTTGGGAAAAATTATCACAATATGGAAGGAGAAATAGAAGCATTAAAAAACATATCATTTACTATAAATGAAGGAGATTTTGTAGCAATTGTAGGTCCTAGTGGATGCGGTAAATCAACCATCTTATCAATTTTAGCAAAATTAGATAACGTTTCTAGTGGGAAAATAATAACTGAAAAAGATCACTTAAAATGTGGTTATATGTTTCAACAAGATACGTTATTTGATTGGTTAAGTATAATGGATAATTGTTTATTAGGTCCTAAAATAAATAAAAATTTAGATGATGAAATAATAAATAAATGTACAGAATTATTAAAATCCTATGATTTATATGAATTTAAAGATAGATATCCACACGAATTATCAGGAGGAATGAAACAAAGAGTTGCACTTATCAGAACACTTATGTTAAACCCAGATATACTTTTACTAGATGAACCATTTTCTGCACTAGATTATCAAAATAGATTACTTATTGCAAATGATGTATATAACATAATAAAAAAAGAAAAGAAAACCACTATAATGGTTACACATGACGTTGGAGAAGCAGTAAGTATGGCAGATATAATTATAGTACTATCAAAAAGGCCATCAACTGTAAAAAAAGTATACAAAATTGATTTAGATGACAAAAAAGACCCAATAAGTAACAGATTAAATAAAGATTATAATGTGTATTGCAATAAAATATGGAAGGATTTAGATGTTATACAGTAATGAACATATTAATTTTCTAAAGAAAAAGAAAAAGAAAAAATTCTTAATTGCTATTACACAAATACTTATATTTATAACGTTTATAATTATATGGGAATTATTAGCAAAATATAAAATAATAAATACTTTTTTGACATCATCACCTTCCTTAATATTTAAAACAATTATAAATTTAGCAAAAGATAATAACTTATTTAACCACATATTAGTTACACTATACGAAACCCTAATTAGTTTTACATTATCAATTATAATTGGTATTATAATTGCTAGTATATTATGGTGGAATAATTTCTTATCTAAAGTATTAGATCCATATCTTACTATTTTAAACAGTTTACCAAAAGTTGCACTAGGCCCTATACTAATCATATGGATCGGTGCAAATGTAAAATCAATTATATTTATGGCACTTCTAATAGCCACAATAATCAGTATTATAACTATTTTAAACGGTTTTAATTCAACTGATCAAAATAAAATAAAACTAATGAAAAGTTTAAATGCTTCTAAATGGCAAATATACAAAATGATAATTCTAAGAGGAAATTTAAATACAATTGTTAGTTCATTAAAAATAAATGTTAGTATGTGCTTAATAGGTATTATAATGGGTGAACTCTTAGTTTCAAAAGAAGGAATAGGATATCTAATTATGTATGGTTCACAAGTATTCAATTTAAATTTAGTTATGACAGGAATAATTTTACTAGCACTTATCTCTTATATTCTATATTTCATAGTTTGTTATATTGAAAAAAAATTAGTTAAAAACTAACTAATTTTTTTTTACTCTACAAATACATTCTTTTTTTCTTCAAACCTATCAACATAAAAACTCGTTTGATATTTTTTATTTCTATTTATCATAACATCATCGATTGGAATTAAAGTATAATCCTTAAGTACCACATATTCATACGTAAATGTTAATACCTCATCATAATACTTACTCAATAAATCTATTTTAAAAGTTGTAGTTATTGGTCCATCATCACCACTATATCTAGCTATTTCATAAAATCCCTTATCTGTTTTTAATATTCTGTCATTATAAATACGTAATATTTTTTCACCTTCATAATTACCATTCACCTTATATGTTGTTGCATGAACAGTTCTTTTTTCAGTAAAATGATAATACTCCTCTTGTATTTCATACAAAATATTATCTTTCACATAAAATTGATTACATCTTAAATCATAATCCCTAGTTAAATTATGTGCTACTGAATATAAAGCATTATCAACCTCTTTAAACTTATAAGTGGCTCTTTCAAACATATCAAAACTATCTTCTATATTATTATCTACATTATCATCATAAATAGTGTATTCCCTACCAGTACTATCATAAAAATATATATCTGCTCCATGAGGAATACCTATATTAGTAACTACAATATTACTTGGTATTTCATATACAAACTTATAGCTAAGCTCTCCATTTTTTAGTTTTTCTGGATTATATATATACGCTCTATTATTAGATATAAAAGCATATTCTATAAAATTAGTACTATCACTTAATACTTCTCCACCAATAAATTTTTTATAATCATTTTTATCCTTATTTTTATTTTTCAAAACTTCCTTAACCAAGCCAGAGTTTTTTATATCATTATCTCTATTAGTATTATCAACATCATTACTATTTGCCTTACTAAATAAAATTATCAAAATTGCAACAATCAATAACAATACAGTTACACCACAAATATAATAAATTAATTTCTTATCTTTCATAACACACCTATTAATCAACCTTATCAATATATCCTGTTATTTTATTTGTATACATTTCATCACCTATAGGTTGATACTTATTACCACTATAATCATCAAAAAAACCATTATATGCCTTATATATTTCACCAGTTTCAGTATTATATACTCTTTCATATCCAAGTATTGCATCACTCTGTTTTTGACTCATTATATCATAAGTTTTATTCCTATTTTCCCAAGCACTCATATATGAATCAAAAGCACTTTGAATAGAAGCACTTAAAGCAAGAGCATTCTTAGTTTGAGCATTCCCATCATCAATAGTTTGTTTTACATAACTATCAGTAAATTCAATTGAATTAATGGATTCAAGCAAAATATCTTTATAATCTATAAATCTATCTTTAACACTTGTTATTGTCATAATATCATACACCATATAATATAATGTATCTACGCCACCTTTACTATCATTACCAAAATTTACTACTGATGCTAAAAACATTCCCTCTGCTTCCTTAGCATTTTCATTCGTAAATGTCGCTCTTAATACCTTACTATCTAACGCAACACTTTTCATAGACGCAGTTGCTTCAGCTTCATCAATCTTTATAAAATTATTAAACGTAGGAAAATTAATTGACGAAAAACTTGAATCAACACTCTTCACATAACCTGCAATATCATTGAATTTTTTATAAAATCCTTCCGTTGTAGGATTATCAAGAACTACAGCATCACTAAATACTCTATATTGAGGATTATTTCCACTTAATCTATAATAAGATTCCCAAAAACTCTTTGATTCATTACTCTTTAACAATGGTTGCATTTTAATCATCAAAAATATTTGATTTCTACTATCAGTAGGATCAGTTACTCTTATTGCATAATAAATTCCATCTCCCCCTGTTGAAACTTGCCATCCCTTTGGTTTCTTCATAGAAAATACACTAGATTTATAATCTTCAAGTTCTATTTTTTCTAATTCCCTTAATTTTAACTTACCTTCACTATTTGTAACAATAGACGAACCAGTTATAACATCTACTAATTTAAGCATTCCAAATACAAGTAAAACAGTTAACACTGCTGCTACTACAATAAGCAATGTTTTATTATTCTTCATGCTTTCTTTTCCTGTTTCAGTTATTTCATCTTTTTCCATAAACTCTCCTATTCTTTACTACAATTTATTATAATAAATTTATTTACAGTATTCAATATTGAAAATACATTTTACTGTAAACAAATTTTAATTAATAAAATATTCACTACCATTATCATTATTTATCAAATCAAGTTCTCCATAAGTAAAGAAAACAGCATAACTATAAACCAACTTATCTACATTATAATAATATGTATAATTTGTTCTTTCTTCCAAAAATTTCTCATCATCTTTTAACTTATATTGTTCTTGCATATAAGTATCCTTAAACACTTTTAACCTATTAAGCAATTCATCCTCATTTACCTTACCATCTAAATATTTATAAACTACACTATTAATATTATTATTTTCAAAAAATAACATAATTACCTTATTGGTATTTATCTCACCTATCTTATACATAAACTCTATAAAACCCATAGTTTCAGCTTCATCATAATAATGAACAAAATAATCCCAATTATCACTTAGTTCTATACTAAAATTATTTTTTATATAATCTTTTACCTCCAAAAAATAATCTTCATTTTCATATTTTTTTTGAGATGTTTCAGGAATTTTACCAAGTTTTATACTCACACTTTTTCTATTTATATCTTCCTCCTTCTCTTCTTCTAAATTAATACGATGATTTAATTTTAATATTATTTTACCTCCACTATTATTATTATTATTGTTTAATGTACATCCAGTAAATACAAAACACACAATTATTAGTAAACAAATTATCCTTTTCACACTTAGCCACCTCTTAATATTTTGAGTATATCATACATACAAACATTCAACAACTCTTTCTATTTTATTATTGATTTTAATAAAACAACCAATTCTTCTTTATCAACATTTTGTAATTCTATATCAAAATTCACACCATTATAAATAAACTCAGTAAAATATATATCTTCATATTTAAATATTTTTATTTTAGTATCATTTATTATAGAATAAAAAGCTACATCATCAAAATGATAATCTCTAAACGGTTTATTTTTCCTTGAAAAATTTATATTTATTTCTTTATTATCTTCTCTATTAATATATACTATATTATAACAATTAAACACATTATATTCTTTATCACTCTTATTCTTTCTCCCATAAATAGCATACATAGAAATATCATCATACTTTGACAATAATTCTATATCTTTATAAAATTTATACTCACTTATCCCTTCATTATTTTTATAATCATTGTTATTATAAATTGGAATTGCTATCGCATCAATTTTACTTCCACCCATACTTTTTCTTTCATTTATTATAATATTATCCTTAAAATCATATTTAGCATAATTATTATTCATAAACATAAATAACATAATAGTTAATACAATAATAGAAAAAGATAATCTTAATATTTGCACACAAGAATTTCTTTTTCTATTAGCAATTGCTAAAACTTTATCATGCACCTCATATTTCATTTTTTTATCAATAATTTCATTTATTCTACTTTTCACTTTTACACTCCTCGTATATTTAATTCATTTATAGTTCTATATATATAATGTTTTACATTCGATTCACTTATATTTAAAATACTCGATATCTCTTTTATTGTATATCCTTCATAATAATAAAGATAAATCACTTTAGACACAACTGCCGGTTTTTTACTTATTAATTTCCATACCAAATCAACATCATATTTCATAAAAATACTTTCCTCTAAGTTATAATCTGATGAGACATTATCTATCGTTGATATCTCTTCATTATACAAAAACATATTTTTGATCTTATATTTAAATCTATAAAACCTTTTTATTTTGTTCTTAGCAATACCAACAATATATTTTTTATCATTTACAACATCTATTTTTTTATATACCTCCAAATATGTACTTTGCAATATATCCTTTGCATCCTCTAAATTATAACAATTAAGAACAATATATTTTAAAATATCTCTATGCGTTTCATTATATAATTTATCAAACTTATCTTGGGTTTTATAATCGATCATTTTAACACCTCATTATAATAGTGCCACAAACAAATAAAAAAGTCCCAAATAAACTTAATATTTATTTAAGACACTATTTTTCTTACATATCTAATCTTTTTATTATAATTACTCATCAATTTTTTCCAGTTATTATCATAAAAATCTTTAATATCACTAGTTATATTTTCCTCATTTTCTATAAGAAAAACATATAATAATGAATATTCATCATAATTACACCATACCAAATTCTTAATAAATTCAAACAACCTATCAACGTCATTCTCATTATTTATATCCAAATTATAAATATTTAGTTTTTTAAACTCCTTATTATCTGATATAAATCTAATTATCTTTAATGTATTTTCTACAATAATCTTTTTCATATTATACTTATAATAATCAATATAATTATTATTTCCCCAATACTTCTTTGATAACAAAAACTCTGGCGCTTTATCCTTTAATATAAGTTCTATATAAACTTCTTTATTACACAAAGCCGCAAAATTCTTTTCAAAAAAATGTATAAACTCCGATAACAAATCAATAAATTGTTCATTAGCATTAAAATACTCTTTTACAGATAACACTGCATTTGTCTTAACAATATTTTCATTCGTTAACATAGATAATGCATTATCTAAACAACCACTATCCAAAAGCTTATATATAAAAACACCATTACTTCTCGTATTTAACGATAATTCCATTATTTCCTTTTTCTTTTCAGTTAATTCCATAACACAAAGCACTCCCTTGTAAATTTATTATAACATAGCAATTCGTATTTTTCAGCATTTAACTAATAATTTAAAATTTAATGGGAAAATTATATTGTGGTGATTTTATGTTTTTTGATAGAATTTTCGAACTAAGAGAGTTACACGATCTACATCAAAAGGATATTGCCAGCATACTAAAAATAGATCGTAGAACATATTCTGGATGGGAAACCGGCAAAGTAACAATTCCTTTAATACACTTGAATGAATTATGCAATTATTATAAAGTAAGCATGGATTACATAGTTGGCCTAAGCAATAATAAAAACACAATAAAATTTTCAAAAGAATTAAATAAAGCTCTCATAGGAAAAAGAATACTAGATTTAAGGAATAAGCATAAACTAACTCAGAAAGATCTTGCATCATTACTTAACACAACAAGTTCAACAATATGTTCTTATGAGAATGGTAATACATTACTACTTACATCTTTTGCATATCAAATATGCATTAAATACAATTTATCAATGGATTTCTTATGTGGAAGAACTAATAACTAATTAGTTCTTTTACTTATAATAAACCCGTCTAAATAATGTTTCATTCTTAATGTCATTATCTAAATATTCTCCCTCTTCATACTCTATTAATAACTCATACAATTTTTTCACTTCATTAAATATTTCATTAGGTAAAACAATAGATTTACTCATATACAATATTTTTAATAAATCAGTTAATATTAGTAACCCTTCATTCACCTTATAATCTTTATAAAAGCTCATATTACACCTCTTCCATTTGCTCATATAAAACTATTGAGAATAAAAAATAACTAAACTTTTTAGTTACTTCATTTATCACTAATATTAAATTTCCAACTCACACAGTAACATTATAACACTTAATATAATAATGTCAATTACTTATTAAGTTGAGTTTCCGGATTTTACAATTTTTTTGTAGTTTTAACTTACTTATTTTCAAAGATTTTCTAATTTACACTTTTTATTCCTTATTTTAGAATTTTTTTCATGCTTAAAACTGAGTATTTTTTTTACTCATTTTTTTCATTTATTATTAATTCACTTTATTTGATATGAACCCCGTTTCTATGTCCAAGAAACGGGGTTCATATCAAAATGATTTACTTTATAATTGATTTTATCAAAGTGATTAACGAATTTTTATCTATATTTCTAGTTTCTATATCAAAATATTTATTATCATAACTAAATGTTACTATATATTCATTACCATATTTACCAATTTTTATTTCTATACCATTTATAAATGATGGCTTCATCTCATCGGTAATATAGTATAAACACCTAGGACGTACTTTTTCAGTTTCTGATACAAATATATCAACAAGTTCATCATCATTAAAATACATAATAGAATATCCTATCAACATATTATATCTTTCACTAGTAACGTCATTACTTGCATACATCAATCCTGTTCTATTTTCCTCTAAATTATTAGGTATTATCACATCTTTAACAAATGGTAATATTTTTTCAATTTCATTTAAAGAAATTTCCTCATATCTTCCATCAATATCTCCAATAACTTCATCTTTATTTTTTATCTCATTTACAAAAATATTTTGTTTATCTACACCTACTTCCTTATTATTCACAACAAATATTGCACATATTATTATCATAACAAAAGTAGGTATTACATATCTTAAAACACCATTATTTTTCATACTATTTTTCCTTTCTAATTTAAATAAAACTTTATTATATATTTCTTTTTTATTTATTTTTTCATCAAAAATATCCTTAATTGTCTTATTCATTATAATCCCCCTTTAAAAATTCATTCAGTTCTCTTATAGTTCTATACAAATAATGTTTTACATTTGATTCACTTATACCTAGTTCTAAAGAAATTTCCTTAATTGTTAAACCTAGTTTGAAATATAAACAAAATACTTTTGGAATTACTGCTTTCTTTTTCTTTAAATATTTCCACACCAAATCAACATCATATTTCATTATAGTTGCACTCTCAATATCCACATCAGATTTATAATCCACTTCTATTTCCTCTTTACTAAACATTTCTAAAATTTTTCGTTTATAATTATATCTATAATAATCATTAACTTTATTTTTCGAAATCCCCATAATATATGATTTTGATATATTAGGCAATTTTTTATAAACATCTAAATAAATATTTTGAATTATATCTTCTACATCAGATATATTAGAACATTTACAAACTACATATCTTAAAACATCATTATAAGTTTCATCATATATTTTACTGAATTCATCTAAGGTTTTTTGATCGATCATTTTAACACCTCACTAATAAAGTCGTTATATTCAATTAAAAAGTTCCAAACAAATTAATTAAAGCATCAAAAAGATGCTTTAACCTATTTTCACAATATTTAAGTACACACTAGTATCATCACTTGGTGTAACTGTCGTTGTAACAGAAGATTCAAGTCCTAAACTTATTACATCGCCAACTTCAAGTTCTGTAATTACACTTCCGTTAAAACTATTATCTTCATTTGCAGTAAATTCTTTTGTAATAGTTCCACTAGTAATAGGATTTGCGTTTTTTAACACTTCCATAGTTATTGTTCCTGTTTGTGCTGCACTACCCTGAAAAAAGTAATCAATTTTATATACTCCTGCTTCTTCAATAATAAGTGCATTTGCAGTTGTTCCTGTTATTCCAGATATAGGTCCTGAGCTAGAAATAGGTATTACACCTAATACATTTTCAGTTAGCGATATTGGAGTAGCGGTACTATCATATTTACTTCCATACACACTTACTTGCGCTGGTCCAGTTGGTCCAGTCGGACCAGTGGCACCCCTAGGTCCAGTTGGACCCACAAATCCCATTGGACCTGCTGGGCCTCTTGGCCCGGTTGGACCCATAATTACCAAATTTTTCGTACACTTATCATCGTTGCTTGGACAACATCTATTATTCATTTTCATTCTCCTTTCATTAATATTTTATGAGCATAAACAAAAATGATTTTTACTATTGACTAAGAGTGCACATTAAATAAATTTACATACTCATAGTATACATCATTTCTGCTTAATCATAAAATATAATAGGTGAAAAGATGGAAAAAAAATATAAAATATGTATATATGCAATTTGTAAAAATGAAGAGAAATTTATTGATAGATGGTTTAATTCGGTTAAAGAAGCAGACGAAATTTATGTTCTCGATACCGGTTCTACCGATAATTCTGTAAACAAACTAAAAAAATTAGGAGTAGTTGTTAAAAAACAAAAAATAGAACCATGGAGATTTGATGTTGCAAGGAATATATCTCTAGACATGATTCCAGATGATTACGATATATGTATATGTATAGATTTAGACGAAGTTTTAACACCAGGTTGGAGAAATAAACTAGAAAACATATGGAACAAGAACACTGACAGAATAAAATATATTTATAACTGGAAATTAGATGCTAACGATAAACCATTAGTAAGCTTCTATTATGACAAGATTCATTCTAGAAAAAACTATAAATGGATTTATCCAGTTCATGAAATACTAAATTACCAAAAAGAGGAAAAAGAAAATATTATTACCACTGATGAAATAATAGTTAATCATTACCCAGACGAGAAAAAGTCAAGAAATAGTTATTTACCATTATTAGAATTATCAGTTAAGGAAAATCCAACTGATGATAGAAATATGCATTATCTAGGAAGAGAATATATGTTTCATCATGAATGGAATAAATGCATAGATACACTTATTAAACATTTAGATTTGCCCACTGCAACATGGAAAGACGAAAGATGTGCATCTATGAGATATATTTTAAGAAGTTATAAAAACTTAAAAAGATATAAAGAAGCTAAAATGTGGGGAAATTTAGCAATAAATGAAGCTCCATATCTACGTGATCCATATATGGAAATGGCTATTTTAGAATATGAATTAGGTAATTATAAAGAAGTTATAAAATTGTGTAATACTGCTCTAAAAATTAAAACCCATCCAAAAACATATATAAACGAAATATTTAGTTGGGATATGACAATATATGATTTACTCTCAATTTCACTATTTTACGAAAATAAATTAGAAGAATCACTTAAATATTTAAATATAATATTAGAAAATGAACCACATAATAAAAGAATTATAGATAATAAAAAAATAATTGAAAATATGCTTAAAAGTACAAAAAAACAACAAAAAAAAGAACTTTAACGTTCTCTTTTTACTAATTAAACATTTTCTTCTTAAAGAATACTAATGTCATAAATATTGCTATAGACATAACTGATACTACTACAGAATAATCACTAGCATAAACACCTGTATCTGGAATTGTTTCATAAACATATGTAATTACTAATTCGCCATCTATATATTTACCTTTTTCATTTCCAACTACTTTAGATAATTTATATTTTGCAATTTCCTTAGCTTTTATTTCATAATCAGTACCAACTTGTCCTTTGATTATTTCAGGTTCAATTATTTCTTTATCATTTGAATCAACATATTTAACTTTTACTGTCCCATGTAAAACTGTATAGTAAATATTGATTACATTTGAACCTGTAGTTATAGTTAATTCTTCTGGATTAACTGAATTAAATACATATCCATCAATTGTAATTATTTCATTTCTTCCATTGATTACTGTTTCAAATTCTACATTGTTAACTTCTTTAGATTGATTTAATACTACATTAGTATCTTTCTCTAAATAATTAACTGTATAACTTAAATCTGTTCTCTTTGTATAGTAAATGTTCATTACATTTAATACTGTATTATCTGATAATACTAATGGATCAACATTAACTGAATCATAATTATAACCTTTTATTGTCATTATTACATCAGCTAATTTTATTTCATCATATACATTACCGTCTTCAGATTTTGCATCGTGTAATACTTTATCAGTTCCCTTTTCTAAATAATTAACTACATATTAGTTGGATTTTTAATTACATTTAATGTAATAGTTGTCACATTACTTCTAACTACTTGTGATTTTCCATCTATTGTAACCGTTGTTTCTACATAATACTTATAAGTTATTTTACCCAAAGTATCTTTTGTTGCATTGTAACTAAATGTTCCATCTTGATTTAAAGTAATATTTTCTGCTTCTCCATTAGTTTCATTATCATAAACAAGTACTATTCTATCTGTTACAGTTGCATTCTCATCTAAATTCTTATGCGTTAATTCATCATTATCTAAAATTCCTTTTTCTGCTGGTGTTATAAATGTTGTTCCTTGCTTAATGTCATAATGATCATCAACTGTATAATCATCTTTAACTGTAACACCTGGAATTGGAACATATGGCTTATCAAAATCAAGTGATATTGGATTACTTGAACCATATTTTGGATTTCCATCTACTGATTTAGCATTTATAGTTGCACTTACATTGGTGTACATACTTCCGTACTCACCTTCTTTAGCTTCAACTGTATATGTTAAACTATTTGTTGCAGTTGACTTTATATCACCAATTACCCAAGTAATAGTTGTTGTACCATCTTCATTTTCTATTGCAGTTGCTCCTGCTGGTAGTGTACCTTTTTTGATTTGAAATCCTGCTGGTACAATATCAGTAACAACAGCATCAGTTGCTACTGTAGTAAAGTCATTTACTATTTTTTTAAATGTTTCTTTTAATCCTTCATAATCAGATGCAGTATAACTATATTTTTCTGTTGGATTTGATGCAATATTACCTAAGAATGTCATATCAGCACCACTTGTAAATCCTACTGTATAAATCTTAGTACCAGAATTCTTAATAGTTGTAGCTTCAGCATCTGCTACAGTGCTTGGTCTATTGTTGCCATTTACTATACATTCCCAAGAATCATCAGGCCAATCAGATCCACCAGAACCACATCGCTTATTATTACTTCCTAAGTAATATGTAGGTTCACCATCTGATAATAATATTATTATCTTTTGTGTATCTGTACCAGAACTACTAAGCAATTTTTTTGCTTTTAGTAAGCCCGCATGCACATTTGTACCTTGGCCTCCTTTACTACTTGGAATACTATCAATAGTCTTTTTTAAAGTAGTTACATCATTAGTTAATGAATCACTAGTATAACTTGTTAATAAATTAGACCCGTATGTTACTATTGCTGCTCTTGTATTATCTTTAGTTTTATCAGTTATTAATAACTCAATTAAATCTTTAGCAGCTGTTTTAGTATTTTCCATTGGAGTACCATCCATACTAGAACTTCTATCAAGTACTAATACAACGTCTGTTTTATCAACAGTTGTAAATCCATTTGCATTTACTGTTAATGTAACGTCTGCACTTCTTCCTTCCTCTAAATCTTTTTTACTTGCTGTTTTACTAAGTAGTATTTCTCCTGCACTACTTTCCGCATTTACATAATTAACCCCAATTAAGAATACGCTAATTGATATTAATAATGTAAATAAATATTTTGCAATCCTTTTCATTTTTCCCTCCTATACCTTTTTTGCATTTATCAACAAAAGTGAGTTAACTGGATTATACAAGCAAGTTTGTATAATAAGTATCTCATCTTCTGGTGTTGCCTTTGTATTTGTAGTATATATTGAATTATTAAGTGTATCTATATGTTTAATCCAATCATCAGCATCTACATCATAGTGTTCATAATCATTAGACACTATTTGTACACTAAATATTTCATATATACTTTTTTTATCACCATCCCATAACTCAATATATTTATGGTCAGAATAATATTTATTATCTAAATAATTTTCTAACTTCTTAAATATAACATCATAAACATTCGAATTATGTCCATAAATGTTTATTTGTTTTGAGTTAAGATCAGTTCTATAATCAACAAATATGCTACCTATTATGTCATATTCGTTTCTTATTGAATGGTTTAAATAATACTCATTGTCATTACCTTTTACTAACAATGTTTCTATGCCAGTACCTTCTATTTTAAGTGATCCCACTATATTATCATTTTGATAATATTTCTTGTAATAATCTAAACTATGCTTTGAAGTAGTATTTGTATCTTTCATAAGTGCCACTACTTGTTCAATTTCTGAGGAAACTTGATATTTTTTATATTGCATTACAATAGAGTTACCAACAGAATATAGCATAAACACAAATGATATTACTATAAGAAAACTCATAACCTTTTTTAAAATACTCCTCATAACAACCCCCTGTTATATTTTAGTAAATTTGACTTATATACCCCAATTCATCAACAAATTTACGAATACTGCTTATAATAATTTTTGTCAACGTTTTATAGTAAAAATAACTATATTTATTTCAAAAATTAAATTATTGTAATAATATCACATCTAAAAAACTCATTTTGTCTACTTTTATGATGAGTTTATTATTATTTCTTATTCAAAAAAAATAGGCATTCAATCGCCTATATTCTACATTTTTAACTATATCTTTTTATATATTCATCTATACTATCAGTTGCTTTTGCATCTAAAGTTAAATCACTTATAATGTTATTCTTATAAGCATAATAACCAGAAGCCGCTATCATTGCTGCGTTATCCGTACAATACTTAATAACTGGTATAGTCAAATTTATATTATTTTCATTACACATCTTACTAAATTCTTCTCTTATTCCTTTATTAGCAGCTACACCACCACATATAATAAGATTATTTACATTATATTCTTTTAAACTTCTCTTTGTTTTTTTAACAAGTATATCTGTTATTATTTTTTGAAATGATGCTGCTAAATCTTTCTCATTTATTTCTTTTCTTCTCTCTTTTTCATTATGTACCAAGTTTATTACAGCACTTTTAAGTCCACTAAAACTAAAATTATATGTATCATCATCTAATGGAATTGGCAACTTATAAGTACACTTTCCTTCATGAGCAAGATTATCAACTAATGGACCTCCTGGATAAGAAAGACCAATAACTCTTGCCACTTTATCATAACATTCCCCAACTGCATCATCTAAAGTTCCGCCAATTTTTTTAAACTTAAAATGATTACTCATATAAATTAAATCAGTATGTCCACCACTTATTACTAATGCTATAAGTGGAAACTTTAACTCTTTTACTAAATTATTTGCATATATATGACCAGTAATATGATGCACTGGAATAAGCGGTTTATTATACACAAATGATAAAGTTTTTGCAATTTGAAGCCCTACTAACAAAGAACCAACAAGACCAGGTCCATAAGTTACTGCAATTGCAGTAATATCTTCCATAGCTATATCTAAATTTGAAAACAACTCATCTAATACCATAGTAGCACTTTCTATATGACATCTACTTGCTATCTCAGGGACAACTCCACCATATTTCTTATGTATATCCATCTGTGAAAGTACAATTGTTTTTATTTCATCTGTACCATTTTTTATAATACTAGCACTCATTTCATCACATGAAGATTCAATTCCTAATATATAAACATCTTTCATAAAATCACAACTTTCTTTGCATTAAATAAGCATCAATTGTACCATTTGAATAATATTTTTTTCTAACACTTATTATTTTAAAACCATTGTTTTTATAAAGTTTTATAGCCGGCTCATTATTAGTTTTTACTTCCAAAGTAATATTATCACAACCCTTACTACTAGATATATCAATTATCTTTTTAACTAACAAATCACCTATTTTCTTATTTCTATATAACAAAGCAACAGATACATCAATAATCTCTGATCGATCATCAAAAACATCAGCAAGAATAAAACCAACTATTTCATCTTCTAATTCATATACATAACAAACACCAACTGGACTTATTTTCAAAATATAATCATTTGATATTTCTCTTCCTAAAACATTAACTAAATTAAAGTCATTTTCATTATATTCTCTAATCATTGTAACCACCCATCTTTTCAACCGCCTCAACTTCTTTTAAATAAACTGGCTTTAGTGCATGACAATTTATACCAATATCATTTTTATAATAATCATATATTCGCTTAATATCTAATTTTGGTTTTACTGTATTAAATTCCGAAATAGGAGTATTAGAAATAATTAAATAATCTTCAAGTTTTATAATTTTATTTATTAAATCATCTTTGTTAATATATGATTCATCTAAAATATTATTATAATTACTATCATAAATAGCCGCATATACATAATTCCTTCTAGCATCAATAGAAGAAATATAATATTTATAACCCATATTAGATATAGCATATGCTTTTAAAGTAGATATTGGTACTACATTTATATTGCATGCCCAAGCATATATTTTTGCAATAGTAACACCAATTCTGATGCCTGTAAAAGAACCAGGTCCGTTTACAACCATTATTTTATTAACACTATTTCTCTTAATATTATTCTTATCAAATATACTTTCTATTGCACTCATAGCATACTTAGAATGTTCACTAGATGGCAAAGTAATTGCATCAAGTATAACATCATCATTAATAATTGAAACAGTAAGAGTATCTGTACTTGTATCTATAAATAAAGTTATCACAAAATTGCCTCACACAACTCTTCATATTTAATACCATGTGGTTTAAAAATTAAAATTCTAGTATCTTCATCAACAACCTTAATTTTTACATCCAATCTTTCCTCAGGCAAATAATCTTCAATTAAATCTGCCCATTCAATAATAACTACTCCACCTTTTGTAAAATACTCCTCAAGTCCAAGGTTTTTAACATCTCCATTTAACCTGTATAAATCCATATGATATAAATTCATTTCACCAGTAGTATATTCTTTTATTATATTAAAAGTAGGGGAAGTTATATTCTCATCTATACCTAATGCCTCAGCAAAACCCTTTGTAAAAATCGTCTTACCACTTCCTAAATCACCAGTTAAACATATAACCATATTAGGAAATTTTTCTGATTCAATGTTTTGTGCTATCTCCATAGTATCTTCTTCACATTTAGTTGTTATCTTATAATCCATTTCTATCACCTATTTAATTATAATAAAAAGATTTATTTAATACAAGCCAAAACACATAAAATTTACACACACAAAATAAATAAAAAAAAATAAGACAAGGATCTTATTTTAAAAAATAAAAAGACTGGCGACGACCTATTTTAGCATTCACTATTTTCGGCGTTTAAGTGCTTAACTTCTGTGTTCGGGATGGGAACAGGTGTATCCACTTAGCAATCATCACCAGTACAAATATAGAGAAATTAATTCTCTGAAAACATGATAACATGGGTTGCAACAAATTAGATAGGGTTAAATCCTCGACCTATTAGTATTAGTCCGCTCAATTTATCACTAAACTTCCACTTCTAACCTATCAACGTTGTAGTCTACAACGGGTCTTACTATATACATATGGGAAAATTCATCTTGAAGAAGGTTTCACGCTTATATGCTTTCAGCGTTTATCCTCTCCGCACATAGCTACTCTGCACTGCCACTGGCGTGACAACAGATACACCAGAGGTGCGTCCATCCCGGTCCTCTCGTACTAAGGACAGCACTTCTCAATTTTCCTACGCCCACGACGGATAGGGACCGAACTGTCTCACGACGTTCTGAACCCAGCTCGCGTGCCACTTTAATGGGCGAACAGCCCAACCCTTGGAAGCGAATCCACCTCCAGGATGTGACGAGCCGACATCGAGGTGCCAATCACCACCGTCTATGTGAACTATTGGGTGGTATCAGCCTGTTATCCCCAGGGTAACTTTTATCCGTTAAGCGACGACCATTCCATACTGAATCGCCTGATCACTATGCCCTGCTTTCGCACCTGCTTGACTTGTAGGTCTCGCAGTCAAGCTCCCTTATACCATTACGCTCTGTGAATGATTTCCAACCATTCTGAGGGAACCATTGGGCGCCTCCGTTACTTTTTAGGAGGCGACCGCCCCAGTCAAACTGCCCACCAGACACTGTCCCTGATCCAGATAATGGACCTAGGTTAGAAATCCAACATATTAAGGGTGGTATTCCAAGGTTGACTCCACTAGAACTGGCGTCCTAGTATCAACGTCTCCCACCTATCCTCTACATAACATATCGAATCTCAATATCAAGCTACAGTAAAGCTCCATGGGGTCTTTCCGTCCTGTCGCGGGTAACCTGCATTTTCACAGGTATTAAGATTTCACCGAGTCTATGGTTGAGACAGTGCCCAAATCGTTACGCCTTTCGTGCGGGTCAGAACTTACCTGACAAGGAATTTCGCTACCTTTGGACGATTATAGTTATCGCCGCCGTTCACTGGGGCTTCAATTCATTGCTTCGATGTTATCGACTTTCGTCCATCTTACAAATCATCTTAACCTTCCAGCACTGGGCAGGCGTCAGCTCCTATACTTCAGCTTACGCTTTTGCAGAAACCTGTGTTTTTGGTAAACAGTCGCTTGGGCCTATTCACTGCGGGTCTTTTTCAAGACCTTCCCTTATTCCGAAGTTACGGGATCATTGTGCCGAGTTCCTTAACCATAGTTCTCTCGCTCACCTTAGGATTCTCTCCTTGACCACCTGCGTTGGTTCTTAGTACAGGTATTTATAGCATATCTTTAGAAGCTTTTTTAAAAAGTTTAGCATCATAAGTCTTCGCTGTCCGTAGACTGCTTCGCCATCACACTTCAACCGTTCGATATCACGGATTTTCCTATGTATCAGTCTTTGTGCTTAGACCATAATCCATTAAATGGCACTTACTAGCTTCCTTTGTCACTCCTTCAGTCCTATAAATAGTACAGGAATATAAACCTGTTGTCCATCGACTACGCTTCTCAGCCTCGCCTTAGGTCCTGACTTACCCAGGGTAGACGAACTTGACCCTGGAATCCTTGGTCAATCAGTGGGTAGGATTCTCACCTACCTTACGTTACTCACACCGGCATTCTCACTTCTAAGCGCTCCAATAGTCCTCTCGATCTATCTTCGTCGCCCTTAGAACGCTCCCCTACCACCTATGCTATCGCATAAATCCACAGTTTCGGTAATATGTTTAGCCCCGGTACATTTTCGGCGCAGAGCCACTCGACTAGTGAGCTATTACGCACTCTTTAAAGGATGGCTGCTTCTGAGCCAACCTCCTAGCTGTTCGTGCAACTCCACATCCTTTCCCACTTAACATATATTTTGGGACCTTAACTGGTGGTCTGAATTGTTTTTCTCTCGCATATGGACGTTATCACCCATAAACTGACTCCTGAAGCTAACTACTCTGGCATTCGGAGGTTGATTGCAGTCAGTACCGCTAGACGCGGCCATTCCACATTCAGTGCTCTACCTCCAGAGGAAATTCTTCAAGGCTAGGCCTAAACCTATTTCGGGGAGAACCAGCTATCTCTGAGTTCGATTGGAATTTCACCGCTAACCACAAGTCATCCAAGCACGTTACATAGTACCCTGGTTCGGTCCTCCATGTAGTGTTACCTACACTTCAACCTGCTCATGGCTAGATCACTCAGTTTCGGGTCTACAGCATTGTACTTTTTCGCCCTTTTAAGACTCGCTTTCGCTTCGGCTCCGTATTTTCTACTTAACCTTGCACAATACCATAACTCGCCGGCTCATTCTGCAAAAGGCACGCTCTCACCCTTTAACGGGCTCGAACTTTTTGTAAGCATATGGTTTCAGATTCTCTATTTCACTCCCCTCCCGGGGTTCTTTTCACCTTTCCCTCACGGTACTTGTTCACTATCGGTCATTAGAGAGTATTTAGCCTTACGGGATGGTCCCCGCAGATTCCGACAAGATTACACGTGTCTCGCCGTACTCAGGATACCCTATAGAGATTACAATATTTCGTTTACAGGACTATCACCTTCTACTGTTATTCTTTCCAGAATATTCAACTATATTGTAATTTTGTAACTCCTAATATAAGGTCCTACAACCCCAGTCCTAAGACTGGTTTGGGCTATTTCCTTTTCGCTCGCCACTACTAAGGAAATCGATTTTTCTTTCTTTTCCTCTGGTTACTAAGATGTTTCAGTTCACCAGGTTACTCTCAGTTTAGCTATGGATTCACTAAATGATACTAGCGCATTACCACTAGTAGGTTCCCCCATTCGGAAATCTCCGGATCAAAGATTACTTACATCTCCCCGAAGCATATCGTAGTTTGTCACGTCCTTCATCATCTTCTAATGCCAAGTCATCCACACGTACGCCCTTACTAATTTAACCACCATCATCCTAATTTGATGAGATCTTTTGTATTAAACAAAAATGAGATCTTAATGTAATACTGCTCGTTACAGTATTACACCCATATTATCAAGTTTTCAAAGAACTAACTTCTTGAGAGAATAATCTCTCAAAACTAAGCAAAACATACAAGTAGCTAAAGATACATATCGTATAAATCTTTCTCCATAGAAAGGAGGTGATCCATCCCCACCTTCCGGTAGTGATACCTTGTTACGACTTCACCCCAGTCACCTGTCCTACATTCGATGGCCCCCTCCAAAAGGTTAGGCTACCAGCTTCATGTATTACAGACTCCCATGGCGTGACGGGCGGTGTGTACAACACCCGGGAACGTATTC
>URRF01000011.1 GCA_900550145.1 uncultured Mollicutes bacterium | reverse complement strand
ATTCTGGATTTAATTTTTTAGGTTATAAGTTTAAGGTTATTAATAATAAAACGATTGTTAAAATAAGTTAATTTACTATTTTTAGAATAAGAAAGAGAATTAAGTATATTAAAAAAAAATTATGATAATAAGAATTGTTGTTATATTTATAGTCAAATAACTAATTATTATAATAGTTTTAAATATAGTAAGAGTTTAGGATTAAAAA
Organism: uncultured Mollicutes bacterium; assembly: GCA_900550145.1. Lineage (GTDB taxonomy): Bacteria > Bacillota_I > Bacilli_A > RF39 > UBA660 > CAG-1193. The sequence goes on along the minus strand of URRF01000011.1, from coordinate 35,970 downwards.
GGATAATTAATTGTTTTAAGTAATAAAAATGTTTATTTAACATATTTTACACACATTTTTTATAAAATTCCCATAATTTTTGTGATATAGTATTATATGTATAAGGGAGGACATATGAAAGAAAAAGTAAAATATACTATAACAATCGTAATCTCAATAGCAATTGGTGTGATAGGAACATTGCTTACATTAAATTATTGTGGATTGTTTGATACGAAGGTACTTGAAAAAACTATCAGAACAGTTAGTTTAAGTGAAAAGGATACTTTGAAAGAATCTATTGATAAGGTGTATGATTCTGTTGTTTATATAGAGTCATTAAAAAATGGTAATACAATAGGTAGTGGTAGTGGTTTTGTATATAAGAAAGATGATAATTCTGGATATATATTAACTAATTATCATGTAATAGATGGTTGTGATGAGGTTTATATAACTAATATTAAAGGTGAAACTGTGGAAGCTAAGATATTAGGGGCTGATGAGTATACTGATATAGCTGTTTTAAAGATTGATGAAGAAGATGTTTTACAAGTTGCAGAGTTTGGAAGTAGTGAAGAAACTAACTTGGGAGATACAGTATTTACTGTAGGATCTCCACTTGGAAAAGATTATATGGGAAGTGTTACAAAAGGAATAATATCTGGAAAAAATAGAGTTGTAACTGTTAGTTCAAGCACTAATAATCAATATGTTATGGAAGTTCTTCAAGTAGATGCGGCACTTAATCCAGGAAATAGTGGTGGACCACTTGTTAATATTAATGGTGAAGTAATTGGAATAAATTCTATGAAATTAGTTGAGAGTAAAATAGAGGGTATGGGTTTTGCTATACCAATTGAGTTAGTTAAATCAATATCAGAAAAATTGGAAAAAGGTGAGAAAATAGAAAGACCTTTATTAGGAGTAAGTATGCTTGATATTGATAATCAATATTTATTGTATAAGAATGGTATAACTATTGATTCATCTATTGAAAATGGAGTAGTAGTAGTAGAAGTAGTAAAAAATTCTCCTGCTGGTAAAGCATCTTTGAAAAAGGGTGATGTACTTCTTGCAATAAATGATGATGAAGTAACTAACATTGCTTATTTTAGGGCTATATTATATAAATATAGTGTAGGAGATACAATTACTATCAAATATTTGAGAGATAATAAAGTACGAGAAGTTAAAGTAAAATTAGATGTAACATTAGAAAATAGTTAATTAAGTTTAGCTATTTTTTTATTTGATATATAGCAATAAGGGGATATAGAAAGAATTAGGGAATATATTTAATATACTAATAAGTAAAATTAGATGTAATACTTAAAAATAGTTAATTAAGTTTAACTTTTTTCATTCTAGTATGGTACAATAAAAAGGAGGTGTAATATGATGGAAGATGAGTTGAGAAAAAAGATAGAAGAAATTTCTGCATCTATAGGGCTTGATTTTGAGGATGAAAATTTGTCTGATGAAGAAAAGAATGCTTTGTTTCGGTATGCACTTAAAGAAATAGATAAGGAAGAGTATATAAGATTATGTGGAAAGAAGAAGAAATGAGAGAGTTTCAAGATCCGTATTGTTATAAGGGAACAAATGTTTTGATAAATAATTTGGGCATAAGAAATGAAAAAAATTTATCTACCTATGAGAGGGCTCATGTTGCGTCTAAGTTACTATCTTTAAATATAAGACCAAATAATGGAGATTTTTCTTTGAAACATTATTTGGGTATTCATAAATATTTGTTTGAGGAAGTATATCCTTTTGCAGGAGAGATAAGAAATGTTGATATTACAAAGGGTGGTACTTATTTTGCAAGATTTCAATATATTGAACCAGAGTTAGATAAGATATTAAAAGAGATGAAGAGTGAATTACCTAAAGTTTCATCAATGGATGAATATGCAGAAAAACTGGCTGGTTATTATCTTGATATAAATATTGCTCATCCATTTCGTGAGGGTAATGGAAGATGTGAAAGAGAGTTTTTTAGGGAATATGTGCTTCATTTAAATAAAGTTTTAAAGCTTCCTGATCTTGAGCTTGATTATTCTAGAATGAATAAAAGTATGATGATGACTGCAGTTATAGAAAATAATATCAATATTATGAAGCAAGAGTTTATGAATGCACTAATAAAAAAGGAAAAAGGTAAAACAAAAATAAGGAGGAAAAATGAATTTAGATACACTTAATGAAACGCAATTAGAGGCAGTAAAGATAACGGATGGTCCTCTTTTAATATTGGCAGGTCCTGGTTCAGGCAAGACAAGGGTAATAACGTATAAAATTGCTTATTTATTGGAACAAGAAAAAGCAAAACCATGGGAGGTACTTGCAATAACTTTTACTAATAAAGCTGCAAAGGAAATGAAAGAAAGATTACATAATTTAATAGAAGAAGATATAAAAGGAATGCAAATCTCAACATTCCATTCATTTGGATTAAGGGTTATTAAGGAATATTATGATTTTTTTGGGTTAGATAGAACATTTACAATAATAGATGAATCGGATAGTATATCTCTTATTAAAAAAATAATAAAGGAGTTAAATTTGGATGAAAAAAAATATATTCCAAGGGCAATAAAGAATAAGATAAGTGGTGCTAAGAATGAGCTTTTAAATCCAGAGGGTTTTAAAGTTTTTGCGAGAACTCCTTATGATGAAGATGTAGTAAAGATATATAAGAAATATGAAGAAAAGTTAAAAAGGAATAGTTCAGTTGATTTTGATGATTTACTTATGTTACCTATTGAATTATTTAGGAAGGATAAAGAGGCGTTAGAACATTATCAAAATAGGTATAAATATGTTTTTATAGATGAGTATCAGGATACTAATGAGGCACAGTATTTGCTTAGTAAAATGATAAGTGATAAGTATAAGAATATATGTGTAGTTGGTGATGAGTCACAAAGTATATATTCGTGGAGAGGCGCAAATTATAAAAATATACTTAATTTTGAAAAGGATTATAAGAATGCAAAGGTAATATTATTAGAACAAAATTATAGATCAACTAAAACTATATTAGAGGCAGCTAATAGTGTTATTAAAAATAATAAGGAGAAAAAGGATAAACATTTATGGACTTTAAATGGTAAGGGTTCAAAAATAAAATATCTAAGATGCTATGATGAAAAAGATGAAATATTAAATATAATAAACACTATAAAGAAGTTTAAGAGTGAAGGAATTCCTTATAAGGAAATGGTTGTTTTATATAGAACTAATGCTCAATCTCAATCTATAGAAAGGGGCTTTATTGAAAATACTATTCCTTATAAAGTAGTTGGATCTTATGCTTATTTTAATAGGAAGGAAATAAAAGATTTAGTTGCATATTTGCGACTTATAAATAATGAGAAGGATGATGTGTCTTTAATAAGGGCAATGAATGCTCCTAAAAGAGGTATAGGTGCTAAAACAATAGAAAAGTTAGAATTGAATGCAAATGAAAATAATGTTAGTATATTTGATTCGATAACTAGTGGTAAAGAACTTGCATTTAAAAATTTAATATTAGATATTAAAGAAAAAATGAAAGATAAATCATTTGTGGATTTGGTTGAACTTGTATTAGATGAATCTGGACTTAAAGATGAATATAAAGAAAAAACTATTGAAAATGAATCTAGGTTGGAAAACTTAGAGGAGTTTAAATCAATAGCAAGAAATTTCGAGGATTATAATCCGGGTGCAACTTTAGAAGAATTTTTAATAGAAATATCTTTAATAAGTGATGTAAAAGAAGCAAGTGATTGTGATGAAGTGGTAACACTTATGACTATGCATGCGGTAAAAGGGCTTGAGTTTGATGTGGTATTTATTACTGGTCTTGAAGAAGGGTTATTTCCACATAGTAACTCAATGTTTGATGAATCTGAGTTAGAAGAGGAAAGAAGATTATTTTATGTAGCAATAACAAGGGCTAAAAAAGTATTGTATTTAACAAATGCGAGAAGTAGAATGTTATTTGGGCAAATAAAATCTAATTTGCCAAGTAGATTTATTGAGGAAATAAATCAAGAAGATATAGAAAAGTTATTTGAAGAGAATAAGAGTACAAAGGAAATAAAGATAAATAAAAAAGATAATTTTAATGATAATGATTTAGAGCTTAAAGTAGGAGATCATGTTAATCATAATGTGCATGGAAATGGTATAGTTGTTAGTGTAGAAAAGAGTGTTGCAACGATTGCATTTAAAGTAGGAATAAAGAAAATATTAACTACATATAAGGGATTAAAAAAAATATAGGAGGATTTTATGAATAAAACTTTATTAATTTTAGCAGCAGGAATGGGCAGTAGATTTGGAGGACTTAAACAGCTTGAACCAGTTGGACCAAGTGGTGAATTTATTATTGATTATAGTATATATGATGCTATAAGATGTGGTTTTAATAAGATAGTATTTATTATAAAAAAGGAAAATTATGAAATATTTAGAGAAACTATTGGTAAAAGAATAGAAGATAAAATAGATGTTAAATATGTATTTCAAGAGTTAAGTAATTTACCAAGTGGTTATAGTGTTCCTGATAATAGAATTAAACCATGGGGTACAGCACATGCGATATTATGTGCAAAAGATGTGATAAATGAGCCATTTGCTATTATAAATGCAGATGATTTTTATGGGAAAGATGCATATAGAGTAATAAGTGAATTCATGGATAAAAAACATGATGGTAGTAAAGAAGAATTTGGACTTGTTGGATATAAAGTTATTAATACTCTTACTTTAAATGGAACAGTAAAAAGAGGAGTATGTGTATTACATGATAATCACTTAGTTAGTTTAGATGAGAGTGTAATTGAAAAAAGAGATAATGATATTTATGCGACGTCACTTGTTACAAATAATGAATATAAAATAACTAATGATACTTTAGTATCTATGAATATGATGTCATTTACGCCAAATATATTTAAGTATATAGAAGATAATTTTAAAACTTTTTTAGATGAGAATAAAGATAACTTAGATAGTTGTGAATATTTAATTCCATCAGTACTTTCAAAAGGTATTAAAGAGGGATATTGCAACGTATCTGTAATTAAAACTAACTCTAAGTGGGTTGGTGTAACTTATAAAGAAGATAAGAAGGATGTGGTTGAATATATAAAAAATATAGTTGAAGAAGGGGAATATAATAGTAATTTGTGGAAATAAAAAGTTTATAAGAGTAAAGATATACTCCTAGAAATAATCAAAACCATTAACCCAAAAGAAAATTATTAGGTGGTTTAATAGATAATTACTTATGCGAAAAAGAAGAAAAAATTATAAATAATATTTAGTTGTAACTTGATTTCAGCAAATAAATAGTTTATAATTAAATTACCTGATAGGTAATTGCATATAGAAAGGGGGAAACGGCTTGCAACTTGAGATTAATGACAATAGACTAAAAAAAATAATTAATGATCCAAATAAACTTATAAAAAAAGTAGGTTTAGAAATGGCAAAAAAGATGCATCAAAGATTTAATGAACTTAGAGCATCATCTAACTTCAAACAATATTTGGATAATGGTATAGGAAGGCCACACCCTTTAACTGGCAATTTGTATAATTTATTCGGTATAAGTTTAAATAAAAATTATAGATTAATAGTAGAACCATTAATAGATGGTTTAGACGTCGAAAGTTTACATGAGTGTAAGAAAATAGAGATTAAAGGAGTGATGGATTATCATGATGGAAAATATGTATGGCTTATCCCTTGATTTAATCGTTCATCCTGGAGAAACAATTAGAGAAATTATTGAAGATAAGAATATGAGTCAAGAGGAATTAGCGATTAGGACTAATTATTCAGCAAAACATATTAGTGAAGTGTTAAGTGGTAAAAAAGGTATTTCTTCCAAATTTGCAAATGCGTTGGAATATGCATTAGGAATATCAACGGAATTTTGGATTAATTTACAAGGAATATATGATAAAGAAATAATAGAATTAGAAAAAATAAATGAAATATCTGAAAAAGAGTATTCTATTTTAGAACAATTAAAAGAAGTTGTTTTATATTGTCATAAAATTAATATACTAAATAATATTTCAAACAAATCAATCAATATATTAAATTTAAGAAAATTTTTAAATATTAATGATCTTGCATCTATTCCTAATTTGCCAATACAGCAAGTTGCATTTCGTGGTTCTAAATGCAGTAAAGTAAATATTTATGTTTTATATGCGTGGCAAAAATTATGTGAGTATTTTACTGAACAAAACAAAATTAACGTAGATTTTAATAAGGAATTATTGAAAACGAAATATGATGAAATAAAAAGTACAATGTTTTTAGAACCGAATGAAATGATTTTAAAATTAAAAAAAATATTTAGTGAATGTGGAATTATATTTGAAGTTGTACACCATTTCACTGGGGCTCCAGTGCAGGGATTTATAAAGAAAAAAAATAATAGAGTCATTTTGTGTATGACAATAAGACAATCCTTTTCAGATATTTTTTGGTTTACTTTATTTCATGAAATATCACATTTATTGAATGAAGACTTTGAAGATAAGTATATAGATTATTCTTTTATAGAGAGTGAAATTGAGAGTAAAGCAGATAATTTTGCGATGAATACATTAATTAATAAAGATGATTATGATAAATTTATAGAAAAAAATGTTTTGAACATAAATGCGATAAAAAAATTTGCAAGGACACAGGGTGTTTTACCTGGAATAGTTATTGGTAGAATTCAAAATGATACAAAAGAGTATTCTTTTTTATCAAAATATAAGGAAAAATATGTTTGGGAGTAATTAGTATTAAGAGGTGATGAAATGGATGTAAAAAGAAGAGTAGATGAACTTGTTAATATTATTAATGAAGCAGATTATAATTATCATACACTAGATAAACCAATTATAACTGATCAGGAATATGATAAGTATATAAGAGAATTATTTGATTTAGAAAGTGAATATCCAGAATATGTTAGGGAGGATTCTCCAACACATAGAGTTGGTGGGAAAGTATTAGATGAATTTGAAAAGATAACACATAAAATACCTATGATGTCACTTAGTAATGTATTTAATGAAAGCGAAATAAGGGCTTTTGATGAGAGAATAAGAAAAGAGGGTTTTAGTCCAGAGTATGTTTGTGAACTTAAAATAGATGGTTTATCAGTGTCTTTAATATATGAAAAGGGTAAATTAGTAAGTGCTGCTACGAGAGGTGATGGTGTAGTTGGTGAGGATATTACTAATAATGTTAAAACTATTAAAACTGTACCTCTTAGAATAAATGAGCCGATAGATATAGAGGTTCGTGGTGAAATATATATGAGTAAAAGTGTATTTGAAGAAATTAATAGGAATAGAGAAGAAAATGGATTACCACTTTTACAAAATCCTAGAAATGCTGCAGCGGGTTCTATTAGACAGTTGGATTCTAAGGTGGCAGCAAGTAGAAAGTTAGATACGTTTATATATCATTTACCAAATCCACTTGATTATGGGATAACAACTCATTATGAGGCATTAGAATTTATGAAAAAACTTGGATTTAAGACAAATCCAAATAATAAGTTAGTTGGTGGAATTGATAGAGTGATGGAATTTATTAATTATCAAACTAAAAATAGAAGTAAATTACCATATGAAATAGATGGAATAGTTATTAAAGATAATTCTGTAGTTGAGCAACAAAAGCTTGGATTTACGGCAAAGTATCCTAAATGGGCAACTGCTTATAAGTTTCCAGCAACAGAAGTATTAACAAAATTAACTGATATAATATTTACTGTTGGAAGAACGGGTCAAATAACACCTAATGCAGTTCTTGAACCAGTTTTAGTTCAAGGATCAACTATTAGAAAAGCAACGCTTCATAATGAGAAATATGTAATAGATCACGATATTAAAATAGGAGATACTGTATCTATTATAAAAGCAGGAGATGTTATACCGGCAGTACTTGGTCCAATAAAAGAAAGAAGAGATGGATCTGAAGTGAGTTTTAAAATGATAGATAAGTGTCCTATATGTAATTCTTATTTGTATAAAAAAGAAGATGAGGCAGATTATTATTGTAAGAACGAAAAATGTCCAGCAAGAAATATAGAAAAATTATCACATTTTGTATCGAGAAATGCAATGAATATAGATGGACTTGGAGATAGTATAATAGAGGATCTATATAATTTAAAATATATTTCAAAAGTAAGTGATATATATAATTTAAATAAATATAAAAAGGATATAATGGAACTTGAGGGATATGGAGAAAAAAGTGTAACTAATATGTTAAATGCAATAGAAAATTCAAAAAATAATTCATTAGAAAGATTATTATTTGGTTTGGGTATAAGACAAGTTGGAGAAAAAACAGCAAAGATTTTGGCAAAAAGATATAAAACTATGGATAATCTTATAAGTAGTACAAAAGAGGATTTGAGTAATATTCGTGATATAGGTGGTATTATTGCGGATAGTATAGTTGATTATTTTAAAGATGAGAATAATATAAAATTAATAAATGAGTTAAAGAAATATAACTTAAATATGGATTATTTAGGTAAAGAAGAAATAAATAATCCTAATATAACAGGTAAAACATTTGTAATAACGGGTACTTTATCAAGAAGTAGAGATGAAATTAAAAATATAATTGAATCTGTTGGGGGTAATGTATCTGGTTCAGTAAGTAAAAAAACAGATGTTGTTATAGTAGGAACTGAGCCGGGGAGTAAGTATGATAAAGCAAATGAACTAGGAATTACGATATGGAATAATGATGATTTAGAAAAATATATTAACCAATAAAATGCACATTGAATTAAATGTGTGTTTTTGTAAAAATACGAATTATATATAGATATGATTTAAAATATTTGTTATAATATAAAATGAAAGATTGAAGTGATTATATGATTGATAGTAAGTTATTTGCAAAAATAATACTTATGGTTGTAATACCATTTACATTTGTTGCACTAGTTATACCTTTTATTAAAAAAATAGCAGTACAAATAGGAGCAGTTGATATGCCTGGGGGAAGACATATTCATAAGAAACCAACACCTAAGTTAGGTGGACTTGGAATATTTTTGGGGTATTTACTTGGTTATATGATATTTGGAGAACCTAGTGCTCAAATGAATTCTATACTAATAGGTAGTTTTATTATATTAATAACAGGTATAATAGATGATATAGTAGAATTAAAACCATCAATTAAATTTGCGGGGCAATTAATGGCTGCATTAGTAATTGCTATATATGGAGGTATACTTTTAAAAGATGTTAGTGCATTTGGAATATATTTGGATTTTGGAATAATGTCATATCCACTTACTATATTTTTTATATTAGGATGTGTTAATTGCATTAATTTAATAGACGGACTTGATGGACTTTCTGGCGGAATTAGTTCTATATATTATTTAACTATAGGTATAATTGCAACTATGCAAGGGAAACATGGACTTGATTTTGTACTTGCTTTTGTAATGCTTGGATCAACACTTGGTTTTTTAGTTCATAACTTTAATCCAGCTAAAATATTTGCAGGGGATTCCGGTAGTAATTTTATGGGTTTTATAATTGCTGTTATTGCACTTCTTGGATTTAAAAATGTTACAATGACATCATTAATAGTTCCACTTTTATTAATAGCAATACCTATTCTTGATACTTTATTTGCAATAATTAGAAGATTTTTAAAGGGTGAATCTATATCTAAAGGAGATAGTTATCATATTCATCATCAATTACTTAGAAGAAACTTATCAGTAAAACAGACAGTTTTAATTATATATTTAGTTGATATATTATTCGCATCAGCATCAATAATATATATATTAAAAGATAAATATTTAGGTTATATAATATATGGTATATTACTAGCATTAGTAATAGTATTTGTAATAAATACAAATGTAATATATGATTTTAAGGATAGTAGTAAGGAGAAAAAACATGAATAAAACATATTTAGTCACAGGAGGAGCTGGTTTTATTGGCTCAAGTTTAGCTGATTTTTTATTAAAAAATAATTATAGAGTAGTAGTTATTGATAATTTTTGTGATTTTTACGATCCAAGTATAAAAAGAAATAATGTAAAGGATAATTTGGATAATCCAAATTACAAGTTATATGAAATTGATCTTAGATGTAAAAGTGATGTAGAAAAAGTATTTAGAGAAAATAAAATAGACGTTGTTATCCATTTAGCAGCAATGGCTGGTGTAAGGCCATCTATTGAAAATCCAATATTATATCAAGAAGTAAATTGTATTGGAACGCAAAATTTACTAGAAGTTATGAAAGAATATGGTGTTAAAAATTTAGTAATGGCATCATCAAGCAGTGTATATGGAAACAATAAAAAAGTCCCATTTAAAGAAACAGATATAGTAGATTATGCGATAAGTCCATATGCTGCAACTAAAAAATCAAATGAAGTTATGACACACGTATATCATAAATTATTTAATATGAATGTAATTATGCTTAGATTTTTTACAGTATATGGTCCAAGACAAAGACCAGATCTTGCTATAAATAAATTTACAAGATTAATGCTTAATGATGAAGAAATTACTATGTTTGGAGATGGGACAACATCAAGGAATTATACATATATAGATGATATAGTATCTGGTATATATTCATCAATAAATTATGTATTAAATAATAAAGATGTTTATGAAATAGTAAATTTAGGAAATTCAAGTCCAATTTCTTTAAAAGATATGATTAATACAATCGCAGAAGTATTAAATAAAGAACCAAAAATAAAACAATTGCCTATGCAACAAGGAGATGTAGATATTGCTTATGCTGATATAAGTAAAGCAAAAGAAATATTAAATTATTGTCCTAAAACCTCATTTAAAGAGGGTATAGAAAAGTTTGTAAAGTGGTATAAGGAGAAGTAAGAATGAATGGATTTAAAGAAATTATGGAAAAAATTTATACTAAAAAAATAATATCCATTATAATAGTATTACAACCAATAATAGATATATTAACTTTTTTTATGAAAGAATATGCTAATATGGATGTAACTGTTGGAGTTGTTATTAGGACTTTATTCTTATTATATGCCTTAATTTATATAATTTTTTCAGAAAAGATTACAAAAAATAAAAAAAATTTATTGTCATTAATAGTTCTTTCTATTGTATTTCTAATAAATATATTAATTACAGCTCTAAATAAGACATTTGTAATTAGTGATGTAAAAAACATTATGAAAGTTTGTTATTTGCCAATTATACTTATATTCTTTTTAATGTATAATGAAAAGTCGAAAGAAAAATTATCATATAAGATTTTAATAATAAATGGATTAATAATTTCTAGTAGTATTTTAATTGCTAAATTAACTGGTTCAGAAGTTTGTACATATGGTGATTCTATAAATTGTATAGAGGGATATTCGGGATGGTTTTATTCTGCAAATGAACTTGGAGTGATATTAGTGTTATTATTTGGAGTTACATTATATGATTTTTATAAAACAAATTATTCTGTATTATCATTAATTTCATTGATAATGATTTTGTATTCTGTTTTATGTTTAGGTACTAAAGCAAGTTTTATAGGAGTTGTAGGTATATTATGTCTTAACCTAATTTTTCAAATTGTTAGACTTATATTTTTTAAAAATAAAGGACAAGCAGTTATGCTTGTAATGTCGTTGTTTATACCATTATTTATATATTTATTAATTCCATCAATTCCAGTTTGCTATAATAATTATGATTTATTTAGAAGTTATAATATATATTGCAAAGTTCCAATTGATAAATCAAAATTTAATCAGAAAGATTTTGATTATAAAAACGAGCAAAAACATATGGAAGGAGAATATTCCAAAGAAAATATTTCGAATGATAAGAAAACAGAACTTATTTTAAATGGAAGGGATAAATATTTAGAACAAAAGGTTGAAAAAGTAAAGAAACGCTCTTTACTTGAAAAATTATTTGGAATGGGATATAGCGGATATGGAAAAAATGATGATGGAAAAATCGTAATAACTGAAAGAGATTATTATGATATGGTATTTGAATACGGATATATTGGAACACTAGCAATATTGACACCATTAATATTGGCTTTTATGAGTATAGCATTATTTATGTTTAATAATCTTAAAAGTATTTTACATAATAAGAATATTATGATTTTTGCAGTATTAATTGTTTTAGCAGGCGCTCATATATCAGGTCATACATTATTTGCACCTGCTGTAACTACTTATATAGCATACATGATTGGAATATTTAGTGAATTAGAAGGAGATAGTAAAAATGAGAACTAAAAAAAGCATCTTAAACTTTATTACTTCTTTTTTTCCATGGGTAATTATTGCAATAATTGGGTTTCCTAAGATTCATTTATTTATTTCGAATTATGGTTCTGAATTAAATGGATTAACTCAATTAATATATCAAATATTTAGTTATTTTGGACTTGCTGAAATGGGATTTGGTTCTGCTATAGCATATAAGCTGTATAAATTGTTTGCTGAAGATGATAGAGAAAAGATAAGCTCCGTATTCACAGGTGCAGTTAAAATTTACAAAAAAATAGGAATGATAATTTTTTCCTTAGGAATACTTTTAGCAGCAAGCTCAGCATTATTTTTAAGGAGTAATGAAATCTCGCAACTATATATATTTGTTATAATTGTGCTAAATTCAATAGATTATTTATTGATATATCTTTTATTAATGCCATATCAAACTCTACTTATAGCAGATCAAAAAAAATATAAAGTAAATGTGATATTAAATACAAAATTATTTTTATTTAAAATAGTTGAGTTATTACTTATTGCTTTTAAAGTAGAATATATACTGATTATTATTGTTGGAATTATTTTTAATGTAATATCTAATTATTTGGTTGTAAAACAAACATTAAAAAATTATCCTTGGCTAGATAAGAAAAGTATGCCTGATTATAGTACTATAGATATGACAAAAGATGTTTTTGTTCATAAAATTTCTAAAATTGTATTTAACAATACAGATGCAATATTATTATCTTTATTTAAAGGCGGACTCCTTAGCGTTTCTATTTATTCTTCTTATAATTATATTATGAGTTATTTAACCCAAATACTTGAGTATATTCTTAATAGCCCTTTGGAGAGTTTTGGAAATCTCTTTGCTAATACAAAGGAAAACGCAAAAAAGAAAAAATTTATATTTAATGAATATCAATCGTTATCTATGTTTATATCAGTCTTTTTTTCGTCAATGTTTTATATTTCAATTCTTTCATTTGTTAAAATTTGGTTAGGAGATAAGTATTTAATTGGTAACATAGCAGTTTTACTCTTTGCTTCAATATTATTTGTTAAATGTATATATAGTCCAATTTCATCAATGATATCCGTTTCTGGAAAATTTAATGAGACTAAAAAATCAACTATTATTGCTACATTAATTAATATAGTATTGTCAGCAATTCTTGTAAAAAAATATAATATTTCAGGAGTATTATTTGCAACCTTATTTTCGGAACTATTTATTATGATGCCAAGCTATGTGAAATGTATATATAAAGAAGTTTTAGATGACAGTAAATCTAATTATTATAAAAAATTTGTATATTCAGTATTAATTACAATAGGAATCGTTTTATTTGATAAATTGTTAATTTCAATATTGCCATTATATTCTGATTTTAATTATTTAAATTGGTTTGTTTCATCAATTATATTAGGAATAGTAGATGCAGGTATAGTATTTTTAATTTTGTTTTTTACAATGAAATCTTTTAAGGCATTGATGTTAAGATTTAAAAGGATGGTAATAAAAAAATGAAAATTAGTATAGTTAGTCCAGTATATAATAAAGGTAAATTTTTAGAAAAACATATTGATTCACTTGTAAATCAAGCATATGCCGATATAGAATTTATTTTTGTAAATGATGGTTCTACTGATAATAGCTTGGAAATATTAAATCAATATAAAAAAAGTATGATAGAATTATATTAATAAAGCAAAAAAATCAAGGACCCAATATTGCAAGAAAAAATGGGTTTTTAAAAGTTACAGGTGATTATGTTTATTTTGTTGATTCAGATGATGTATTGTATGATAATCAAGTTGTAAGCAGAATAGTAGATATTATTATAAATAACACACCAGGTTGTATATTAGCACAGATGATAATATGATATGATAATAAAGATGTATTAGACAAATGCTTATATGGTAATCACGTAATAGAAAAAAAGTATGGAATTGATAATCTATATGATAAACTATTTAGAAGTAATCTTTCTTGCAAAATATTTAAAAAAAATAAAATCAAAGAAAAATATTTTGTAGACAGAAGGAATTATGAAGACTGTTTTCTAACATATTGTATTCTTAATAATTGTGATAATTACTATTATTTAGATACACCAATATATATATATAATAAACATAAAAAACGAAAATAATCTGAGTATCACTTCTAATATGAATTTTGATTATTTAAAATCAAAATATGAAATAATAGATTTATTATTTGAGAAATGTATTAATTTTAAGTATACAATAGAAAAATTGCAACAAAAAATGTATTTGGATGATTTAAATTATTCAATACGTTTAAAAAAAGATACAAAGAAATTATTAATTTATTTAAAACGAAAAAATTGAAATTTAATATAAGTTATGCGATTTCGAATCATTATAGAAAATTAATAGTTTTAAGGAATTTATATATTTGTTATTATAGTAATCGAATGATAAAATATGTAAATGATGTAATAACTATTCTTAAAAGTGCAATTAGGAAAGGATTAAAATGAAAAAAAATATATTAATAACAAGTGTACATATGGATGTTGGTGGAATAGAGAGTGCCCTTCTTAGTTTATTATCAAATATTGATTACAGTAAATTTAATGTGGATCTTATCTTATATAAGATGCAAGGAGTAAATTTAGATAAAATCCCCGATAAAGTAAATGTTTATTCACCATATTCTTATTCTGGTAGGAAATTATTAAATAAAATAACTAGACAGGATAAATTCATAAATAAGGTTTTTAGGAAACTATCTTTTAATAAATTCACAGAGAAAAAATTTATTTCTAATAAAAAATATGATGTTGGCATAGCTTTTGCAGGTTATCATCATCTTATGGATAATTTTGTTAATTTATCAAATTGCAAAAAAAGATATATTTGGATTCATACAGATGTAAAGTGGTTGATTGATAATGATTTAAAGTATAAGAATGATTTTTATAAAAATTGTGAAAAATATTATGGCTTTGATAAAATAATTGCAGTAAGTAAAAGTGTTATGGAGAGTTTTTGTAAAGTTATGCCAAAATGCAAAAATAAAGTAACATATATTTATAACTTGTCAAAATTTAAAGTTAGTGATGAAAAAATTCATTTAAGTAATAAATATAATATAGTTAGTGTGGGAAGGTTAGTATATCAAAAAGGATATGATAGACTAATTGATGTAGTAGATTTATTAAGAAAGGAAAATCAAAACTTTTTTGTATCTGTAATAGGTGATGGTGATAAAAAAAACAAATTAGTAGAAAAAGTAAACAAATTAGGAATTAACAATTATATTGAATTTTTAGGAAGAAGTAATAATGTTTCTAAGTATTTAAATTCTGCTGATTTATTTGTTTTAACATCATATTCAGAAGGTGCAGCTTTAGTTTTAGTTGAAGCATTAGCATCACATATACCTGTGGTTGTACCTAATGTTACAGGAATAAAAGATATAAAAATATTTGCACCAGATAATTCTTATATATTGACTGATAACAATATTGAAGCAATAAAAAATGGAATAATTGATGCAATGAATACAAAGATAAGTAAAAACTTTAAATTTAGTTTAGACGATTATAATAAAACAATATTGAAACAATATGAAAAAGTATTGAATGGTGAGTTATGAATAAAATATATTTTATAGATGAAAGTTTAGATATGATGGGTGGTGTAGAAAGAATTATTAATACTCTTTCTAATGATTTAGTAAAAAAATATGATGTAGAACTTATTAGTTTATATAAGAGTAATAATGAAACATATTTTAAATATGACGATAATATAAAAATAAATTATATATATAAAAAAAGCAATTTAGTATCTAAAAAATATAAAAAAAATAAACCTTTATATTATTTTATACGTTTATTAGAAAAAGCAAATGAATTTATAACTATTAAATTAGGAGCAAAAAAATATGCCAAAAAAGTTACAAATAAAGACATTGTAATCTTTGGACGCGTTCCTACAGCACTTGAGTTTTTACCTTACATTAATGCAAAAAAGATAATAGTAAGAGAAGCAATGCATTTAGAATATCATAAAAATAAGAGTAAAATAAAGAAGTATTTTCCTGAAAAAGTTGATTTGTTTATATTATCATCAGATGAAAATATGAAAAGTTATAAAGAATTTTTAGGGGATGCTGTAAAAATGATTAAAATATATAATCCACTTAGCATTACACCTAAAGTAATAAATAACGTTGATGTTAAAAATGTAATATCAATTGGAAGATATGATACACATAAGGGATATGATTATTTAATTAGAGCATTTAAAATAGTATCTGAAAAATATCCTGATTGGAAACTTAGAATTGTTGGCGATGGCTATTACAAACCTAAAATGGAAGAATTAATTTCTGATTTAAATTTAAATGATAATGTATTATTAGTACCTGCTACAAAAGATGTAGTAAAAGAATTAAATAAAGCGTCTATATATGTTATGGCATCTCGTTTTGAAGGGTATGCAAATGCATTAGTTGAGGCAATGGCATGTGGTTTATCTTGTATATCTTATGATTGGTTGATGGGTGTAGATGAGATAATTAAACACAATGAAAATGGGCTAATTGTAAATCTTACAGATAGATATAGATATTTTAAAACTCTAGATATAATAGATGAAGATATAAATATTCTTGCTGATATGATTATTAAAACTATAGAAGATAAAAACATGAGAGAAAAATTTAAGAATGAAGCACCTAAAATAGTAAATTCTAGAAAAAAAGATAAAATTATTGAAAAATGGTTGAAAATTGTTTGCGAGGAAAATTATGAAGAAAAAAATAAAAATTAATATGTCAAAATTGTCTATTGGTGGTATGGAAAAAGCCTTAGTGGACCTACTTAATAATAGTGATTTAGTAAAAAAATATGATGTTACACTGATGCTTGTGTATAATGAAAAAGAAAATTATTTGGATATGATACCTAGGAATGTTAATGTAGAAATTTTATGTAAAGGTAAATGGAATCTGTTTGGTAAAATAATTGCTACAATTAAACTTTTAAAAAATATTATATTCCCTAAAAAATATTATGCTTCAATATGTTACCCACATCAACATGGTGTTTTAGCACTAATTACAAGAAAAGAAAGTGAAAACAATATAATTTTTATCCATACAGATTTATTAAAATCAAGAACAGATAAAGAATTAAATGAATTAATGAAAAAAGTTGAATTTGAAAAGTTCAAAAAAATAGTATGTGTATCTGAATGTGCTAAAGAAGCTTTCTTAAAATTGTATCCAAATTATTCAGGAAAAGTTGTAGTTGCAAATAACTATATTGCAGGTGAAGATATAATTAATAAAAGTAAATTAAAGGTAAATGATATTAAAAAAGAAAATATTATTACATTTATAAATGTATCAAGACATGATGATATGCATAAAAAGGTATCAAGAATAATTGAGGCTACTAAAAAATTGAATGATGAAAAATATAAGTTTAGAGTTATATTGGTTGGAGATGGTGCTGATCATGATAAGTATATTGATATGATTAAAGAAAATAATACTAAAAATATTATTTTAACTGGATCTAAAAAGAACCCATTTCCTTATTATAATATTTCAGATGCTTTTGTTTTTTCATCAGCATATGAAGGTTATGGAATAGTATTAAATGAAGCAAGAGTTTTAAATATTCCAATAATAACAACTGATGTAGCTGATGCTAAATTAATTACTGATGAAGGATATGGAATACTTTGTGAAAATTCAGAAAATGGAATTTATGAGGGTATGAAAGAGTTTTTGGATAAAGGTTACAAAATAAAAGAAAAATTTGATTATAAAAAATTTAATAAAAAAATTACTAATACTTTAAGTAAAATTATTAAGGAGTAATGTTATGAAAGATGAATTAAAAGAGTTAATTGGAAAAGTTATGATTAAAATATTTGGACTTAAGACATCTTTAAAAATTTATTTTAGATTAAAAACTAAAATGAAGTTGAATTTGGATAATCCAAAAAGATATAGTGAAAAAATTCAATTAAGAAAATTAAATTATAATAATCCATTATATATTTTATGTGCGGACAAATATAAAGTAAGAGAGTATATAAAAGAAAAAATAGGTGATGAATATTTAATACCATTATATTTTGCAAAAAAGAAAATTACAAAAGAAGATTTAGAAAAATTACCAAATCAATTTGTATTAAAAACAAATAATGCATCTAAAACTAATATCATTGTAAATGATAAAGAAAAAATAAGTACAGATGATGTAGTAAAGAAAATGAATCAATTTGTAAAATATAAATTTGGCTATAGAACGTTTGAGTTATTTTACAATGAAATTGATCCACTAATTATAGCTGAAAAATATATAGGAACAGAAAATCAAGTACCTAATGATTATAAATTTCATTGTTTTAAACAATTAAATGGTAGTATTAAGGTTTTTGTACAAGTAGATGTCGGAAGATTTTCAGACAATCATTGTATGGCATATTTTGATGAAATGTGGAATATGCAACCATTTGGTATTGATGAAAGAAAGCGTAATGTAAAATTTAACAAACCAAAAAATTTAAAAAAAATGCTCGAAATATCAAAGAAATTATCAGAAGATTTTGATTATGTGAGAGTAGATTTATATGAAGTTGAAGGTAAAATATATTTTGGAGAATTAACATTTACAGATGGAAGTGGTTATGATATTTTACAACCAAATAAGTATGATGTTGAATGGGGGACTTATTGGAAATGAAAAAAGTAATGTTTATATCAAGTACAGGTGGTCATTTAACACAGTTACTTCAATTAAATGAATTATTTAAAGAATATAAATATGTTTTAATTACTGAAAAAACAGATGTTACTAAAAGTATGAAAAGTAAATATAATATGTCTTTTTTTCCGTATGGATCTAGGAATCAAAAATTATTATATCCATTTATTTTACTTATTAATTGTTTTATGTCTTTATTTTACTTAATTAAGTATAATCCAGAGGTAATTGTTACAACAGGTGCGAATACTGCAGCAGCAATGTGCTGTTTAGGTAAAATATTTAGAAAAAAAGTAATTTATATTGAGTCATTTGCTAAAAATAATTCTCCAACTGTAACAGGTAAAATGATATATAAATTGCATGCATATACAACTTTTGTAGTTCAGTGGGAAAATATGCTTAAATATTATCCAAAAGCAGAATGTTGGGGGTGGATTTATTAATGATATTAGTTACATTAGGAACACAACATCAAGAATTTACTAGACTTTTAGATTATATAGAAAAAAGTAAGATTAAAGATGAAATTATAGTACAAGCAGGTTATACAAAATATAAATCAAAAAAAATGAAAATATTTGATTTTATTGATTATGATAAAATGAATGAATATGTTAAAAAAGCTGATTTAATTATTACACATGGAGGTACTGGTTCAATTACTGGACCTTTGAAAGAAGGAAAAAAAGTAATTGCATGTGCTAGATTAGCAAAATATGGTGAACATGTTGATGATCATCAAATTGAAATAGTAGATGTATTTTCTGATGAGGGATATATTCTTAAATTAGATGAAAATACAAAATTAGATGATCTAATAAAAAAAGCTAAAACATTTAAACCAAAAAAGTTTAAAAGTAATACTAAAAATTTTATAAATAAATTAATAAATGAAATTAATACTTAACAAAATTTTAATATTTGTTAAATGTTATATTAGAATAGTAATTGGAGGTAAAGAAATGAAAATAGCAGTAGCGGGAACAGGATATGTGGGTTTATCACTATCTGTATTACTTAGTCAACATAATGAGGTTGTTGCACTAGATATAATTAAAGAAAAGGTTGATATGATTAATAATCATATTTCACCTATTAAAGATGCTGAGATAGAAAAATTTTTAAAGGAGAAAGAATTAAATTTAAGAGCTACTTTAGATTATGAAGATGCTTTTAAGGGTGCTAGTTATATAATTATTAGTACTCCTACAAATTATGATGATATTACTAATAGATTTGATACATCAAGTGTAGAAGATATTATTAATAAGGCATTAAAGGTAAATAAGGATGCAACTATAATAATTAAATCAACTATTCCTGTTGGTTATACTGAGTCTGTAAGAAAGAAATATGGTGTGGATAATATTATATTTTCACCAGAATTTTTAAGAGAAGGTAAGGCACTTTATGATAATTTATATCCTTCTAGAATAATAGTGGGTGAAAAGAGTGAACGTGCTTTAAAATTTGCTAAGTTGTTAGAAGAAGGTGCATTAAAGGATAATATTGATATAAGATTTATGGGAAATACTGAAGCTGAAGCTGTTAAGTTATTTTCTAATACTTATTTAGCTCTTAGAGTAGCATATTTTAATGAACTTGATACTTATGCGGAATCTAAAGGATTAAATACAAAAGAAATAATTGAAGGTGTTTGTCTTGATCCAAGAATTGGTACTCATTATAATAATCCATCTTTTGGATATGGTGGTTATTGTTTACCAAAGGATACAAAACAATTACTTGCAAATTATAGGGATGTTCCGCAAAATATGATTGAGGCAATAGTAAAATCTAATGATACAAGAAAAGAGTATATTGCTGATGTAATAAGTAAAAGAAGTCCTAGAAAAGTTGGAATTTATCGTCTTACAATGAAAGCTGATTCAGATAATTTTAGGTCTAGTGCTATTCAGGGTGTTATTGATAGGTTGAAAGATAAAAATATTGATGTTGTTATATTTGAACCAACATTAAGTGTTGATGAATTTAATGGTTGTGATGTAATCCATAGTTTTAGTGATTTTGTTAATATTTCTGATGTGATTTTAGCAAATAGATTAGAACCAGAGATAGAAAAAGTTAAAAGTAAAGTATATACAAGGGATGTATATAATAGGGAATAAATTTATACATTATTTTACATGATTAATTTAAATAATTGTATTATTATTGATTTATAATTATGAAAATAATAGTGCGTGATATAATATAGATGGTGGAGTATATGGTAAAAAAAATAAGTGGGATTATTGGGTTAATTTTATTATCTATAGTAATGTATATATTTATGGAAGTACAAGTTACTATAGATTCACCTAATACAGATAAACCAATAATAAAAGAGGAAGAAGTTAATGAAGTGAGTGAATGGATAACTATTCCAACCTATGATGGTGCTAATGAGGTAACACATCCAAAAATATTGTATTTTAAAGATGGATTTAATGGTTATAAGTATTGGATGGTTGCAACACCATACGAAAATAATGATACTTATTTAGAAAATCCATCTATAGTAGTGTCTAATGATGGAACTAATTTTATTGAACCAAAAGGAATAAAAAATCCAATAAGTGGATATCCTTCTATTAAAAAAAATGATACTTATTATTCTGATCCATTTATATTATATTATAAAGATCATTTTGAATTATTTTATAGGAAAACTGGTTCAATAGAAAATGGTAAATATATTAGTAATGGATATAATTATCTATATCATATGGAATCTATAAATGGAATAAAGTGGTTTAGTAAAAAAATAATTTTACGAAACGATTCTTATGAGAGATATATGAGTCCATCTGTTATTAAAACACGTAATTTATATAAGATATGGTATACAAATTATGATTGTAATATGAAGTATATTGAATCTAATGATTTAAAGAAATTTAATAAACCACTAGATGTAAAAATAAAGAATTTTGATAAAGGTGTGTGGCATAGTGAGATTCAATATAAGGGTGGTAAATATTATTTGATATTTATGACTAGAAATAATTATTTATATTATACTGAATCAAAAAATGGAATTAATTTTGATGAACCGAAATTAATTAATACTAATTTAGATGAGTTAAAGGGAACATATAATTATATATATAAAACTACATTTATTTTAAGAGGGAATGGAATTGAATTATATATTCCATATAAGGTAAATGGAAGATGGAAGATGTATCATAAGGTAATGACTTTGGATAATTTTTATAAGGAACTAAATTGAACTGAACCCCAAAAGTTGGACATAGAAACGGGGTTCATATCAATAATTAGTTCTTTTTTTAATCTTATATGTTTAATTATTAAATAAATATAATATAAAGTACTGTAATAAAAATCACAAAAATTATGAATAATCATTCATAATTTTAACTTTGTTTAATTTTTGTGTTACAATATATTTAGGTGAGTAAGATATGTTAAAAAAAGTTGTAGTAGGAACTATTTGCCTTGTGTTTTTGATAGTTGGTTTTTATGCTTATATAAATTATCCAACGACTATTTATACTGGTCCAAAAATAGATTATGATATTAAACCAATAATAGAAGTTGAAGATGTGAAGGAGTTAAGTGAATGGATACCTATACCAACGTATGAAAATTCTGGTGAGGTAACTCATCCTAAGGTACTGTATTTTAAAAATGGTGTTAGTGGTTATAAATATTGGATGGTTGCAACACCATATCCATTTAATGATGCTTATTATGAAAACCCTTCTATTCTTGTATCTAATGATGGAAGTAAATTTATTGAACCAAGTGGAATAAAGAATCCTGTAAGTGGATATCCAAATCCTTATAGAGATGATGCATATTATTCAGACCCGTTTATGTTATATGATAAAGATCATTTTGAACTTTTTTTTAGAAAGACAAAATCTGTAGTAGATGGTGTAGTTAAGAGAGATGGCTATAATTATATGCTTTATCAAACATCAAAAGATGGGATTAATTGGTCAGAACCAGAGGTTATATTTAAAGATAATCCACCAGAAAGATATATGAGTATGTCTGTTGTAAAAAATAATGGTTTGTATAAGATATGGTATATAAATTATGAAGGTAATATTAGATATGTAGAGAGTAGGGATTTAAAGGAGTTTAGTAAACCGATAGATATAAAAGTAAATAATTTTGATAAATTTATATGGCATGGTGAGATTCAATATGTGGATGGGAAATATGTATTTGTGTTTTTAATAAGATATAAGATATATTATTGTGAATCAATTGATGGTATTAATTTTAGTGAACCAAAATTAATTAATACGGATCTGGATGAATTAAAGGGTGTTATACATCATATATATAAATCAACGTTTATTATTGGTAGAAATAAAGTTGAGTTATATGTTCCATATAGGGTTAATTATGTGTGGAAGATGCGACATATAGTAATGACTAAAGATAATTTTTATAAAAGTATAAATAGTAATAAATGAAGTTATTAAAAAATGTAGATAAAAAAATTAAATTAATATATAATTAAATGGGAGGACATATGGAAACTATAATTAAATTAACTGAAGAAAGAATGTTAAAGCAAATTGAAAATATGGAAAAAAGATTTACAAATGTAAGGGCAGGAAGAGCTAATCCTAGAATATTAGATGGTGTTAAAGTTAAGTATTATGGGGTTGAAACACCTTTAGTACAACTTGCTACTATTTCAGTACCAGAGGCAAGACAACTAGTTATTAAGCCATTTGATAAATCGTGTATATCTGATATAGAAAGAGGTATATATGAGGCAAATATAGGACTTACACCAAATAATAATGGAGAAGTTGTTATGCTAGTAATACCTGAGTTAACTGAGGATAGAAGAAAAGAATATGTAAAAGAAGTTAAAACTATGGCGGAAGAAGCAAAAATTGCACTAAGAAATGTTAGACAAGATGCAAATAATGATATCAAGAAGCTTGAACTTCCTTTGGATGAGGAAAAAAGAGGTATGGAAAGAATTCAAGATTTAATATCAAAATATAATAAAGATATTGATTCGTTGTTAGCAGAAAAAGAGAAGGAATTAATGACTGTTTAGAAAAAGATAAAGGTATCAAAAATACGAAAAGGAATAAGTTAAGTATTTTATTAGAATATAATTAATTCGGACAATTGCTTATTTTTGTAAAAATAAATTTGGTTAATGAAAAATATGCTAGTACAGGTCTATAATTGATAAACTTTGTGCTAGCTTTTTTTAGAAAGTAAAGGAGTAATGTATGGCGATAATAGAATATATAAATGATGCTTTAAGATTTAAAGATACAGTGTTTTTTAAGGAAAATAGCGATTTACAAGATAGATATGAGGCATTAACTAAGTTAAATAGTGAATATCCAAAAAACGACAATATTCAGAATGAAATGTATTGTATTAAAAAGGGCTTAGATGGTGAAAAAGAGATTGAATATCAACTTAAGAAAGCTAATGTTGGTATGTATGTTTTGCATGATGTTAAACTTAAATATAAGGATTTAACTGCACAAATCGATTATGTAGTTATAACACCTGTATTTACATATTATATTGAATGCAAAAATTTAGTTGGTAATATTACTGTTAATGAAAAAGGAGATTTTATAAGAGAGTATAATATTAATGGTAAAAAGGTAAAAAAAGGAATGTATTCACCACTTAGACAAGTAGAAGCACAAAGGGAAGTAGTTAGAAAAATATGGGAAAATAATGTATCTAGTTTAAAAAGGATTTTTGCATCTAAAAACTTTAATTATTATAGAAGAGTATTAGTGGTAGCAGCAAATCAAGATACTGTATTAAACACATATAAGGCACCTAAAGATATTAAAAATAAAGTTTTAAGAGCAGATGCATTAGTAAGACAAATACAATATGAGTATGAACATAGAAATAAATATGATTATGTAGATAATAAAAATGATATGGAGAAGGAAGCTCAATCTTATATAAATTTAATATCAGATGATAACATTGATTACTATGAATATTATAAAGAAAAATATTGCAAAGAATTATTCGAAACAGATAAAGAATTATTAAAAGAAAAACTTATTCAATTTAGAAAAGAAAGATCGGCACAAATGAAAATCCCTGCTTACTATGTATTAACTAACGATGAATTAGATAAAATAGTTGAATTAAGACCAAAAACGTTAGATGAGTTAAAAAAAATAAATATATTAACACCAATTAAAATAAAAACGCATGGTGAGAAAATTATTGAAGTGATTAATGAGTAATATTATTCATTAAATTAAATTTATTAGTAATTTAGGTATTTTAGGGAAAATAAGTATGAGGAGGATACTATAAAGAATTGGAATTAAAAATATTTAAAGAGAATTTTAATTTTGTAAAAAATTATTTTAAATATTTGATTTTAAAGGCGTTAAATATAATTGAAAACGAGATAATTTTGTGTTATAATGAGTCACGAAAAGCGAAGATTTGGAGTAGTAATAAAAGAAGTATTAAAAGAGAGCTGATGTTTGGTGTGAATCAGCAGTAACCTTTTATGAATTCACCAATGAGCTTTATATCTGAAAGGATATAACGTATTCTGCGTTAAAGAGAAGAGTGCATAGAATCTATGAACTAAGGTGGTACCGTTTTTTTGAACCCTTAGATTATGGATTTTTTTGTTTATAGGAGGGAATATGAAAGAAGAAATAATTAAATTAAGGGAGGAATTTGAAAGTGAGATATCTGGTGTAGGTAATTTGAATGATTTGTCTTTATTAAAAGTAAAATATTTGGGTAAGAAGAGTAAAATACAAACATTTTCTAGTTCTATGAAAGATCTATCTATTGATGAGAAAAAAGAAGTTGGTAAGATAATAAATGAATTTAAGAATTATCTTGAGAGTAGTTTTTCTTTATATAAAGAAAAGTTAGAAAAAGAGGAACTTGAGAGTAAATTAAGGAGTGAAGCAATAGATATAACATTACCAAGTACTAAGATAAGAGTTGGTAGTATTCATCCAATAACTAAAATAATAAATGAGGTAGAGGATTTATTTGTGTCTATGGGATATGATGTGTTAGAGGGACCTGAGGTGGAGAGTGATTTATATAATTTTGAAATGTTAAATTTACCTAAGGGACATCCTGCTAGGGATACTCAAGATAGTTTTTATATAACTAGTGATACATTGCTTAGAACACAAACATCTCCTGTACAAGTTAGAACAATGCTTCAAAATATAGAGAAAACTCCAATAAGAATTATATGTCCTGGTAAAACATATAGAAAAGATAATGATGATGCGACTCATTCACATCAGTTTACTCAAATAGAGGGTTTGGTAGTTGATAAAAATATTTCTATGTCGGATTTAAAGGGAACGTTAGAGATATTTGCAAAAAGAATGTTTGGAAGTAGTAGGGAAATAAGATTTAGACCAAGTTATTTTCCATTTACAGAACCAAGTATAGAAGTTGATGTATCATGTTTTAATTGTGGTGGCAAGGGATGTAACATATGTAAAAATACTGGATGGATAGAGATATTAGGTGCTGGTATGGTTCATCCTAATGTTCTTAATATGTGTGGATATGATAGTGATAAGTTTACTGGTTTTGCTTTTGGTATTGGACCTGAAAGAATTGCTATGCTTAAATATGGAATAACTGATATTAGAAATTTCTATACGAATGATATGAGATTTTTAAAAGAATTTGATAAGGTAGAGAAGGTGGATTATGAGAGTTAGTGATAAGTGGTTAAGGGAATTAGTGGATGTAACTGATGACAAAGAAGTAATAGCAAATAAAATGCTATCAGTTGGTAATGAGTATGAAAGTATAAATGAATTATGCCCATCAACTAATTTGGTAGTAGGTAGAGTTGTATCTAAATATCCTCATCCTGATTCAGATCATTTAAATGTTTGTGAAGTTGATTTGGGCGATAAGATATACAAAATAGTTTGTGGCGCTCCTAATGTTTGTGCTAATCAAAAGGTTATAGTAGCAAAAGTTGGTGCTAAGTTACCAGCTGGTGAAATAAAATGTTCTACAATAAGAGGTGTTTTATCTAATGGAATGATATGTTCTTTAGCAGAATTGGGACTTGAATCAAAGTATGTAAAAGAAGAAGATAAGAAGGGTATTTATGTATTAAATGAAGATGCTCCTGTTGGTGTAGATGCAAAAGAGTATTTAAATTATAATGATTCATATACTGATTATGAACTTACTTCTAATAGGGGTGATTTACTAAGTATGATTGGTATGGCTTATGAAGTGGGTGCAATATATAATAAAAAGGTTAAGATGCCTGAAATTAATTTGACTGAATCAAAAGAAAAAACTAGTGATTATATTGAAATAGAAAATCAAACTAATAATTGTTATGCTTATAAATCAAGAATTGTTAAAAATGTGGTTATAAAAGAAAGTCCATCATTTATAAAAGCAAGGTTGATGTCATCAGGAATAAGACCAATAAATAATGTTGTAGATATAAGTAATTATGTAATGCTTGAGTTTGGGGAACCACTACATTTTTTTGATTTAGATAAATTAGGTGGAAAAATAATAATAAGACAAGCCAGAGATAAAGAAGAGATTACTACTTTAGATAATATAAAAAGGAATTTAAAGGATAGTGACATAGTTATATCAGATGAGTATCATCCAGTTGCACTTGCTGGTGTTATGGGTGGACTTGATACGGAGGTAACTCTTAATACAACTAATATATTAATAGAGGCAGCTATTTTTAATCCATATAATATAAGATATACTTCAAAAGAGATATTAAGAAGTGAAGCGAGTTTAAGATTTGAAAAGGGAATAGATCCTAATATTATAGAAACTGCTTTAAATAGGGCTGCTTATTTATTGGAAAAGTATGCAAATGGAACTGTATTAAATGGAATAGTTGGATTTAATGATAGAGATTTAGATGATAAGGAAATTCTTTTATCATTGGATAAGATAGTTAGTGTACTTGGTATGGATGTTAAAAAGGAAGATGTAATTGATATATTAGATAGATTGAATTTTAAATGTAGGGAAAAAGATAATGTATTTAAGGTATATGTCCCAACAAGAAGATTAGATGTGAATATAAAAGAAGATATTATAGAAGAGATAGGAAGAATGTATGGATATGATAATATGAAGGGTACTCTTCCAGTTGTAAAAATAAAAAGAGGACAGTATTTGTCTAAGAACAGGTATATAAAAGATATTAAAAATAGGTTATCAGCTCTTTCTCTTAATGAAGTAATAACTTATTCACTTGTAAATAAAAAAGAGATAGATTTATTTAAAGATGAAAACTTTGAATATATTAAAGTTGCATCTCCTCTTACTGAGGATAAATCAATTATGAGATATAGTTTAATTCCATCTTTGTTAAAAGTAGCTGATTATAATATGTCAAGAAATATAAAAGATATAAATATATATGAAATAAGTAAGGTATATTATATTTTAGATGGGTATAAAGAAACTAATAAACTTGCAATATTAATGAGTGGTGATTATATAGATAATAGTTGGGGAAATAAAATGGTAGTTGATTTTTATTTAATAAAAGGTGTACTTGAGAATTTATTTGATTATTTAGGGGTATTAAATAGATACAAATTAAGGGAA
Organism: uncultured Mollicutes bacterium; assembly: GCA_900550145.1. GTDB lineage: Bacteria > Bacillota_I > Bacilli_A > RF39 > UBA660 > CAG-1193. Next base: position 7,323 of record URRF01000011.1, on the reverse strand, counting down.
AATAATAATGTATATTATCATAAGGGTGTATCAGCAGAAATATTGATTGATAATATTAGTGTTGGTTATATAGGTAAACCACATCCAACTATAAGTAAAAAAGATATATATGTGTGTGAACTTAATTTGGATAAAATATTTGATATTAAGACAAAAAATATCAAATCAAAGGAAATACCAAAATATCCATCAGTTGTAAAAGATGTTGCATTTATATTAGATAATAGTGTTTGTGTGGGTGATGTAATAAATACTATATATAAAAAAGGTGGAAGAATAGTAAATAATGTAGATGTGTTTGATGTATTTAATAATATAGAAGAGTGTAAAAAATCAGTTGCATTTAAGATAACATATCAGGATATATCAAAGACTTTAACTGATGAAGAGGTTACTAAATCATTTGAAAATATAATTTCATGTGTTAGTAAAGAATATAATGGTGTATTAAGAAATAAGTAAAGGAGAGTGATGATTTGTCAATTTTAGTTACTGGTGGTGCTGGTTATATTGGGAGTCATACTGTTGTTGAATTATTAAATAAGGGTGATGATGTAATAGTTGTAGATAACTTCTCTAATAGTAAGAAAGATGTTTTGAAATGTATTAAAGAAATTACAAATAAAGATTTTAAGTTTTATGAGATTGATTATACAAATAGGGAAAAATTAGAAGAAGTATTTAAAGAAAATAAAGATATAGAAAGTGTAATTCATTTTGCTGGATATAAATCTGTTTCTGAATCAGTATTAAAACCACTACAATATTATATAAATAATGTTTCAGGAACATTGGTATTACTCGATATTATGAAAAAGTATAATGTAAAAAAATTAGTATTTAGTTCATCAGCTACTGTATATGGTAATCCAGAAGTAGTACCTATAACAGAAGAATGTAAAACTGGGGATGCTATGAATCCATATGGAACAACTAAGGTATTTATAGAGCAAATATTAAAAGATTTGTATAATTCTGATAATAGTTGGGATATAGCAATACTTAGGTATTTTAATCCAATAGGAGCTCATGAGAGTGGACTTTTGGGTGAAGATCCACAAGGTATACCTAATAATTTAATGCCTTATATAGTACGTGTTGCACAGGGTGCTTTAAAAGAATTATCCGTTTTTGGAAATGATTATGATACACCAGATGGAACAGGGGTTAGAGATTATATACATGTAGTTGATCTAGCTAAAGGACATATAAAGGCAATAGAAAAACTTAATAAAGAAAATAAAGGAATATATATTTATAATTTAGGTACAGGAAAAGGATATAGTGTTTTAGAAATAATAAAGGTTTTTTGTTGTGAAACAAATAAAGAAGTTCCATATAAAATTGTAGGAAGAAGGCCAGGAGATATAGCTATATGTTATTCTAATCCAAAAAAAGCAGAAGAGGAATTAGGGTTTAAAGCAACTAAAACATTGGAAGATATGTGTAAAGATTCATGGAATTTTATAAATAAAAAAGAATTATAATTATTCTTTTTTTATATTGTTATAAATTTTTTCTAAGATATTATTTTTTTCTTCTTCATTTGAGTTATTCCATAAAAGTTCAAAAAATACTCCTAGTCCTGGTAATAAAACTTCATCTTTACTTTTTATTGATTCACAAATGGATTCTTTTATTGTATTTGTATCATCATCTTTAAAATTATTTCTTATGTAACTTCTTATATCCATAAAATCACACCTTTCATATTTATTCTGTCAAATAAATAAATATATATTCAAAAAAATTATAATATGTGATATACTTTTATTAAGGAGGATGATATTATGCCAACATGGGCGTGGATAATTTTGATTGTTATAGCAGTAATAGTTTTGTTTATTGCAAGCACATATAACCAATTAGTTGTGTTAAGAAATAAGGTAAGAGACCAATGGGCTCAAATAGAGGTTCAACTTAAGAAGAGATTTGATTTAATACCTAATCTTGTAGAAACAGTAAAAGGGTATGCTAAACATGAAAAAGAAACTTTAAATGCTGTAATAGAAGCTAGAAACAAATTTAAAACTGCAGAAACTCCTGAAGAGGAAATGGCTGCTAGTGGAGATTTGAATAAGGCATTAGGAAGATTGATGGTTTTAACAGAAGCATATCCAGAATTAAAAGCGAATGAGAATTTTATTCAACTTCAAACTGATTTAAAGGATGTGGAAGAAAAGATTGCTTATGCAAGACAATTTTATAATGATACAGTTCTTGCTTATATGAATAAATATGAGATGTTCCCATCAAATATAATCGCATCTATGTTTCACTTTAAGGAAGTTAAATACTTTGAAGCTGGTGAAGAAGCAAAGAATGCACCTAAGGTTTCATTTTAAACTTACATTTGTAAGTTTTTTTCTTTTTTCTATGGTATACTTAGAGTGGTGATTTTATGAAGAAAATATTATTTTTAATGTTGCTGGTATTTCCGTTTATAGCAAGTGCAGATGAAGTACATGATTTTGATATGGATATATATATTAATTCAAATGGTGATGCATATGTGACAGAGGTGTGGGATGCAACTAGTGACATGGGAAGTGAGTTCTATCATTCGTACTATAATTATGATGGTAGTGATTTTAGTGATTTTAGTGTTTCTATGGATAATAAGCAATATACATTTATTGATGATTGGGATGTAGATGGTTCTTTAGAAGATAAACAATATAAGAATGGTTTTAATTATGTAGAAAATGGAATAGAAATATGTTTTGGTAAAACTAGTTTTGGTAGACATAAATATATATCTAAGTATAAGATTACAAATTTTGTAAGAAGTTTAAATGATTCAGATATGATTTATTGGACACTTTTGCCATATAATAATGGTGGACAATTTAAAAGTGTTAATGTAAATATATATAGTGATTTTGAATATGACGATGATACTCAATTTTACTTGTATGGTAAAGGTGGTATGGAAGTTCGAAATAGTGATGGTCATATAGAAATTAGTAGTAATGGTTCTTTAAAAGATAGTGAATATGTTACTATACTTGTAAAATTTGATAAAAATACTTTTGATTTATCAAGTAAGTTAGATGAAGATTTTAGTTATTACTTAGATATGGCAAATGAAAATGCAATAAAGTATGAAAAAGAATCACGTGTAGAAAAAATAATTGGTATAGTAATGTTTGTGTTTTTTGGTATAACTATGTTTTTTGTAATAATGTTGTGTAGTAGTGCATTTAATGCTGTAGGAAATTATAAATTAGATTTTGGTAAGAATAAAAGGAAAATGGATAAGAATTTACCTAATTTTAGAGATATACCATGTAATAAAGATATATATAAGGCATATTTTATAAGTGTTGCTTATTATTTAACTAAAAAGAAAACAGATATATTTGGTGCAATATTGTTAAAATGGGTTAAAGAAGATAAAATATCTATAACAAAGATAAATAATAAAGATTTAGCAATGAATTTAGGAGAAAGTACTTTTGATAGAGAGATTGAACAAAAGTTATATGATATGTTAAAGGAAGCATCAAAGGATAATATTTTAGAAAGTAAAGAATTTGAAAAATGGTGTAAGAAAAATAGTAATAAAATAATTAAATGGTTTGATGATTTATTGAATGAAGAGGGGAATGTATTAGTTAATGAAGGGTATTTAAAACAAAAAGGTAAAAAAGGTTTATTTTATACTAATGTGTATGTAGATGATATGTTTATTTCTGAAGGAAAGAAATTGTATGGACTTAAGAAGTATTTAACAGAATTTTCAAAAATAGGAGAAAAAGAACCAATAGAAGTTAAGTTATGGGATGAGTATTTAATGTATGCACAAATATTTGGTATAGCGAAAGAAGTCGCAAAACAATTTAAGAAATTATATCCAGAAATAATAGAAAATAGTAATTATGGATTTGATTATGATACATTTATGTTTGTAAATACAATTAGTAATACAAGTATGACATATGCATCTAGTTATTCTCAATCAGGAGGTGGCGGTGGCTCTTTTGGTGGAGGAGGAGCAGGTGGTGCTGGAGGAAGATAATGACTTATGTCATTTTTTCTTTTTTTAGAATAAATATTATGTTATAATTTAATTATAGGAGTGATAGGATGAAGAAGTTGTTATTTTTAGTGTCAATATTATTATTTCCATTTATGGTAAATGCAAGTTTAATGCATCAAGATATAGAAATACTAGAAAATGGAGATTTGCATGTAAAAGAAGCGATAGCAATAGATGGAAGTTATAATGGATTTAAATTAGAATTAAAGTATAAATATTATGATGAAAATAGTATTTATAGTGCAGATGATTTAGAAATAATAAAAGTATGTGAAGCGGATAAAAATAATCCGATTGAAAATGTAGGAGAATGCTTTAATGAGGTTACATATGCAAATAAGGGAGATAGTTTAAAATATACATATCAAAAAGGAAATATAGATACATTTATGTTATATAATCCAAGTTGGAGAAATAAGGCATTTTATGTAGAATATATATTAAAAAATGTAATAGTAAAACATAATGATATAGCAGAATTAAGATTAAATATGTTATCAAGTTCATTTGTAGAGAACTTAGACAAAGTAGAGATAAAAGTAAAATTACCAAAGAAATCAGAAACATTAAGGGCATGGGCACATGGACCATTATGGGGGAATATAAGTTTAGATGAAAATAAAGAATATGCGTTATTTACAATAGATGATTATTATCAATATACGGCAGTAGATATAAGAATGGCATTTGATAATTCATTAGTTAATACTAATAAAAAGACAAATAAAGATGCACTTAATAGTATAGTAGAAGAAGAAACAAGATTAGCAAATGAAGCGAATGAAGAGAGAGAAAGAGAAAAAAAGGAATTAGAAGAGTATCAAAAAAGAATGGCTAGAATTCAGATGTTATCTAATTTAGCAATTGTTGGTTGGATGGTAGGTGCTGTAATTGTATTCATAGTTGTTTATAAAAAATATGATAAAGAATATAAAAGTACATTCACAGGGAAGTATTTTAGAGATTTTCCATCTAATCATTCACCTGAAACTATAGAATATTTAATGACTAGGAATATAACTAGTAATGGATTATCTTCTTCTATATTAAATATAATATATAAAAAAGGATTCAAAATAGAAGAATACATGGCAAAAGAAGGAATATTTAAGAATAAAGATGTAAAGAAATATACGTTAATTCTTAATGATAACGGATTAAAAGAAGAATTAACAGATGAAGAAAAATGGTTAAGAGCGTGGTTAGTAAGTGAATATGGTGATGGTGCTAAGTTTGATTTAGATAGTTTAAAAACGACTTCAAGAAGTGAATCTAGTGCAAGAAAATTTATAGAAAAATATAATAAATGGATAAATAAATGCACTGAAATTGCAAAAAAAGAAAACTTTTATGAAAATAATGGAACGAAAAAATTATTGCCAGCATTATATGCAGTAATTGGAATTATGTTATCTTTTTCAGTAATTTCAATAACTAAACTTTCGTATATATCTTTAATAATGAGTTTTGTTTTTCTTATCTATATAATTGCATTTAAGAAGAGAACTGCAAATGGCAATGAATTATATACAAAGTGGCATGCACTTAGGAATTTTTTAAATGATTTTGGAACTTTTAGTGAGAAAGAATTACCAGAAATTGCATTATGGGAAAAGTATTTAGTATATGCTAATATATTTGGACTTGCTGATAAATTAAGAAAACAAATGGAAGTTAAAGTACCTAATTTAAATGATGATATAAGTGGAATGAATATGAGAGATTATTGGGTTATAAATAATGCAATAAATAGAAGTATAGCAACAAGTGTTAGTGCCGCTGTAACTGAAGCAAAAAGTAAAATTGCATCGTCAAATAGTTCATCAGGTGGTGGCTTTGGTGGTGGTTTCTCTGGAGGCGGAGGAGGCGGTGGCTTCTCTGGTGGAGGTGGCTCCGGAGGAGGAAGATTCTAAAAAATATAATAAATTATAAGATAACTAAAAAAAGTAGTGATCATTATATAGAACATAAAATTATGAATGGAATGAATACAAGACCACTATCATATGTTAGAAAAAAAGTAAAGAAAATAGGAGGAATAGAAAATGAATAAAGAATTATCAACATTTGAAGGAATAGCTCGTATTAAAAATTTTACTGATAAGAAGGTAATTGAAGCTAATAGATTTAGTCAAGAAATAATAACTGATGGAATATTAACAAAAAAAGGTGAACAAAGAATAAGTTCTTTTGCTGATGAAAATAAAGAATATTTAAAAAAAATAAGTGAATCTTCAAAAAGAGGAGCTTATGAATTAATAAAACATGATTATAGTGTAGAAAAAGCAAGTTATATAATTAAATTATATTATGAAAATCTAAGATATATGGATTATTTTGGAGAAATTAGGGATGTTGAAGTATATATGGATGATGTAAATGATAAAGACATCCTAAAAAAAGTAAGAGATATTCTTGATTACAGATTTAGAAAAAATAAAGAAAAATATTACATAAATAATGATTTATTAAGTAAAGTTACAGAAGAACCAGTAAAATTCATAAGGGAAAGAGCAAAAAATCAATAAAAATAGTTATTGATTTTTTTCTTTTACTGTGTTAAAATTGAGACTTCGAAAAGGAGGGGTATTTATGAATATATTAAATCTTATATCGGTATTTATTGTTAAAATTATAGATAACGTTTTATCTACTAGTAAAACATTATTAATTCAAAAAAATAAAGCTTTTTTTGCAGGACTTTCTGTAGCAATTTCTCAAATAATATTTTATAAATTAATTGATGCTGTTACTGAAGGTGGAGATTTAACAATGTATATAATAAGTATTGCAAGTGGATTTGGAACTTATTTAGCAATATATATAAGTAATAAATTTTCTAAAGACAGATTATTTGTTAATGTTATTTTATCGGATGATAAAGAAGCTATGATTGAATTAAGAGAGTTTTTAATGAAAAACAAAATAAATAATTTAACAACAGATGGTTATACTAAAGATTTCAAAAAAACATTAGCAATAACCGCATATGTTGAAACAAAAGAGAAAAGTAAATTATTAGACAAATATATTGAAAATAGTAATATCAAATTTAAAAGAATAATTCAAAGTAAGTAGGTATAGACAAAAAAAGCATTTTGTATTATAATTTACCTGGGGTTGATTTGGGTTCGACATTTGTAAAATGGTTTAGATGGCAAGTAGTAGGTATGCTTTAAATCCAAAATAAAAATAACTGGAAACAGAAATCAATTAGCTTTCGCATAGTATAATGAAAGCGCTTCTTCTATTTTCTTTCCTGTGGAAGATATTAGAGGCTC
>URRF01000010.1 GCA_900550145.1 uncultured Mollicutes bacterium | reverse complement strand
TTCATTTTCCATTATTACAAAGCCAAATCCCTTTTTGCTTACTGATAATTTTCCAACTTTTAAATGTGTATTTTCATATACTGTGTATTTTCCTTTTTTTGTAACGTAAAGATCCCCACATTTTTCCATAGTTCTAAGTTCTTCACATAATTTATCTAGTGAAACTTTTTCTGACAATTTATCTTGTATATTTAACTCGGTTAGTGGCACTTCACTCTCCTTAAGTAGTTTTAATATTTCATCTCTCATCATTACCCTCCTATAATTACATTATAAAATAAAAAAGGATTTATAAAAACCCTTTTTTGAAAATATTTTAATTAAAGTGACATTATAAGACAAATAATCATAAAGATTGCACCTAATACTGCTGTTAATCTAGTTACAAATAATTCACTTCCTCTTTCTTTTCTATTACTAAATAATTCAGAGCCACCACCACCAAATGCTTGAGAAGCACCTTCTGCTTTAGCACTTTGTAATAAAACAAGAGTTATTATTAAAATTGATATAATCATTACTAATGTTTCCATTTAATCACCTTCAGTTATACTTTATCATAAATATTAGTTTTTGGCAATTATTTCTTCTTCTATTCTCATAAGTTCATTGTATTTGCAAATTCTATCTGTCCTAGACATTGAACCAGTTTTAATTTCTCCTAAGTTAAGTCCTACTGCTAAATGTGCAATAATAGTGTCTTCTGTTTCACCACTTCTATGTGATATTATAGTTTTATAATTATTTTTCTTTGCTAATTCAATTGTTTCTAATGTTTCTGTTATTGTTCCGATTTGATTTACTTTTATTAGTATTGCATTACCGCATTTATTATCTATACCCTTTTGTAAGTATTCTTTATTTGTAACAAATAAATCATCGCCCACTATTTGTATTTTGTTTCCTAATCTTTCTGTAATCAATTTAAAACCATTCCAATCATTTTCGTCAACTGGATCTTCTATTGACCAAATAGGATATTTATTTACTAAATATTCGTAGTATGCAATTAACTCACTTATATTTAGTTTTTTACCTTCTATGTTGTAGTATCCATTATCATATAATTCACTAGCAGCAATATCTAGCGCTAATAAAACATCCTCTCCTGGTTTATAATTGGCATCTTTTATTGCTTCTACAATTAATTCTAATGCTTCTTCATTAGAACCAATATTAGGAGCAAAACCACCTTCATCTCCTACTGCTGTAACCATACCTTTATCTTTTAATATTTTCTTTAGGTGATGAAATACTTCAGCACCAACTCTTATTCTTTCAGACATAGTATCTCTTTGTGGTACGATCATAAATTCTTGTATATCAAGTGGGTTATCAGCATGTGCACCACCATTTAATATATTCATCATTGCAATTGGTAATTGACTACCATTACCAATATATTTATATAATGGCATTCCTTCATATAATGCTGCTGCTTTTAAATTAGCCATTGATACTGCTAATATTGCGTTAGCACCTAATTTTGACTTGGTTTTTGTACCATCCAATTCTATCATTTTCTCATCTAGTTCTTTTTGATTTAACGAATCCATACCAATTACAGCATTTTTAATAATTGTATTTACGTTTTCTACTGCTTTTTGAACACCTTTACCCATGTATCTACTGCCACCATCTCTAAGTTCTAAAGCTTCTCTTTCTCCTGTTGATGCACCACTTGGTACAATTGCTCTTCCTAGTATTCCACTTTCTAATATAACATCTACCTCTACTGTTGGATTTCCTCTTGAATCAAGTACTTCTCTTCCTGTTACATTTTTTATTTTACTCATTTCATTCTCCTTGTTACATATTCTTTAAATTTTCTACCACGCTCTTCAAAATCACTATATTGATCCCATGATGCGCATGCTGGTGAAAGCAATATCACATCATTTTCTAATGCATTTTTAAATGCTATATTTACTGCATTTTCTAAATCATCTACTACTATGCATTCTTTATTTATTTTATCACAGTATTCTTTAATTCTATGCTTTGTTTCTCCATAACTGACAACTAACTTTACATTGTTCATGTAAGTAGTTAATCCTTCAAAACTATGTCCTCTATCTAAACCCCCTAGTAAAAGAATGGTTGGTTTAGTAAATGATGATAGAGCAATTTGAGTTGCTTTTACATTTGTAGATTTTGAATCGTTGTATACTTTTATTCCGTTTATTTCACCAACAAATTCTATTCTATGTTCTACACCTTTGAAATTCTTGAGTACATTTTTTATGTCATCATCAGATACATTGAATTTTTTAGCAACTATTATTGCTGCCATAATATTTTCTAAGTTGTGATTGCCTTTTAATAAAATATCATCTATAGAAATTATCTTATCGTCTTTATAGAAAATATAATTATCCTTTAAATAACATGTTACATTAGTGTTTGTTTTGCTGAAATACATTTTTGACGACATGATGTCATTAGTATTGTTAAGTACATCTTCATTATCATAATTTAGTACAGCAATATCTTGTTTTGTGTGATGATTAAATATTCTCTTTTTTATATTTATATAATTTTCTTTATTTAAAACAAAATCTAAATGTGCCTCATATATATTTGTTAAAACAGATACGTTTGTTTTGAATTTGTTTAAATTGCATAATTGTTGGATAGATATTTCCATAAGTAAAATATCATTTGGTCTTATTGTTTCAATAAATGAACTTAGTGGATAACCAATATTTCCTGCAAGTACTACTGGCTTTTTAGCTGATTTTAATATTTCATAAATTAGGGTTGTTGTTGTTGTTTTGCCATTACTTCCAGTAACACCAATTATGCTTATGTCTTTTGGCAATAATTGATAGGACATTTCTACTTCATTTAGTACAGGTATTCCTAATTCTTTTGCTCTTAATATTAATTCATGGCTATCCTTTATGCCAGGATTTTTTATTACGTAATCAATATCTTTTGTAATTAAATCCATTGGATGAGATCCAAGTATTACTTTTACACCTAATTCTTGTAACTCTTTGATATGGTTTTCATCTTGTTTTTCGTTTCTGTCATTTACTATTATTTTATTTCCTCTTTTAGCAAGAAATTTTGCACATTCATAACCACTTCTTGCCATCCCAAGAATAAATATATTATTATTTTTAAACATTTTATACACTCCTCATTTAAATTATACTACAAGTGGAAAATAAATAAAACAATCACTATAATAAATTTATGTATATTTGATTGATAATTATTTATCATCAAACTTTTTCTTTATATTATAATTAAAATATGATATACTTATAAAGTGTAAAGGAGGGTCTTTTATGCCAATAATTGAATTGAGTCGTAAGGAATTTGATGATTATGCAATAAAACATCCATATAAGAGTTTTTATCAAACATCTCAATTTGGTACCTTGATGTCTAAACATGGTTGTAGTCCAATTTATGTTGGTTTAGAGGAAGGTGGAGAAATTAGGGCTGCTGCTCTTATTTTGGTTAAAGAACAAATATTTGGTATAAAATATGGCTATTCTCCTAGGGGGTATTTAATTAATTTTGAAGATTATGCTTTAGTTGAAGATTTTACTTTTGCATTAAAAGATTTTTTAAATAAGAAAAACATTATTTATTTAGTAATTGATCCACATGTTACACATTTAGAAAGAGATAAAAATGGAAAGCCAATAGAATCTAAGCAGAAGGGTGTAAATATATCTGAATCTCTTAAAAGAATGGGATATGAGCATAGGGGATTTAACTTATATTTTGAAAATTCAAAACCAAGATGGAATATGGTTTTGAAAACTGAAGATACTCCTATTAAAATATTTAATAGCTTTGAAAAATCTACTAGAACTAAAATTAGGAATAGTTTGAGGAAGGGTGTAGAGGTATATAAAGGTAATAAGGATGATTTAAAGATGTTTTATCAGATGATAAATAAAAAACACTTTAGAAAGTATAATTATTATCTTGATATGTATGAAATATTTAGCAATTTTGATATGTTTGATGTATATTTTGCAAGGATAAATACAGAAATATTTTTAAAAAATAGTAAATTATTGTATGAGCATGAATCTCAAAAAAATAGTAAGTTAAACGCAGATTTGCAAAAGTATATAAATAATCCTAAGCAAAAAGCAAGATTGTTAAATAAAAAGATTGAGTCGGACAGATTATTAAATTCATATAAAAATGATATTATATTTGGTACGAAATTGTATAGGGATCAAAAATATATAATTGTTGCTAGTAATGCAATTATTAAATATGGTAATGAAATATTTTTCTTGATAGATGGTATAAATTATAGATTTAAGAATTTTAATGCTAATCATTTATTAAAGTGGAAAATAATTGAAGAATATAGAAATAAGGGATTTACTAAGTTTCATTTTAATGGAATTACTGGTGATTTCACTAGAAAAAATAAGTATGTTGGATTATTTACGTTTAAAAAGGGATTTAATGCTGTAGTTACTGAATATATAGGTGAGTATTCTTTGATTGTTAATAAACCAAAGTATAATTTGTTAAAAGGTATTAAACCAATATTGCGTATATTTAATTCAAATGAAAAAGGTTAGGATATATATCTTAACCTTTTAATAGTAGAAAAAAAAGAGCAATGCTCTTTTTTATTTGTCTATTTTACTTACTACACCTGAACCAACTGTTCTACCACCTTCACGGATAGAGAATTTTGTTCCTTGTTCAATAGCAATTGGGTGTATAAGTTCAACAGTCATTCTTGTATTATCTCCAGGCATAACCATTTCTGTTCCTTCTGGTAATTCGATTACACCAGTTACATCTGTTGTTCTAAAATAGAATTGAGGTCTGTAATTTGAGAAGAATGGAGTATGTCTTCCACCTTCTTCTTTAGAAAGTACATAAACTTCAGCTTCAAATTTAGTATGTGGAGTAACTGTTCCTGGTTTTGCTAATACTTGACCACGTTCAACTTGATCACGAGTAATACCACGTAATAATACACCAGCATTATCTCCTGCTTGAGCATAATCTAATTGTTTACGGAACATTTCTATTCCTGTTACTGTTGTTTTTCTAGTATCTTTGATACCAACTATTTCAACTTCTTCATTTAGTTTTAATTCACCACGTTCAACACGTCCTGTAACAACTGTACCACGACCTGTGATAGTAAATACGTCTTCAATTGACATTAAGAATGGTTTATCAGTATCTCTAACTGGAGTTGGAATCCATTCGTCAACTGCATTCATAAGTTCCATAATCTTTTCTTCGTATTTTGAATCTCCTTCAAGTGCTTTTAAAGCTGAACCACGAATTATTGGTGTGTTATCTCCATCAAAGCCATATGAATTTAATAATTCTCTAACTTCCATTTCAACTAAGTCTAATAATTCTTCATCATCAACCATATCACACTTATTTAGGAATACTACCATTCTTGGAACACCAACTTGACGAGCAAGTAAGATATGTTCTCTTGTTTGAGCCATAGGTCCATCTGTAGCAGCTATAACTAAGATAGCTCCATCCATTTGTGCTGCACCTGTTATCATGTTTTTAACATAATCAGCATGTCCTGGACAGTCTACGTGTGCATAGTGTCTCTTTTCAGTTTCATATTCGATATGAGCTGTATTGATTGTGATACCTCTCTCTTTTTCTTCTGGTGCCTTATCAATACTATCGAATTTTACTTGTTGTGCTAAACCTTTTTTTGATAATACTGCACTTATTGCTGCAGTTAAAGTTGTTTTACCATGATCTACGTGTCCAATTGTACCAATATTAACGTGTGGTTTTGAACGATCAAATTTTTCTTTTGCCATTTTTAATTTCCTCCTTTATTTGATTTACTATTATATTTTATCTAAACTACTTAAATTTATCAAGTAGTTTGATACTTATTTTGCACCATTTTTCTTAATTATTTCTTCTGCAATATTTCTAGGCACTTCTTCATAATGATCTGGAAGCATTTGGAATGTTGCTCTTCCTTGAGAATTACTTCTTAAACTTGTAGCATATCCAAACATTTCAGCAAGTGGAACAAGAGCAGTTAATCTTATTGCATTTCCAACTGATTCTTGTCCAGATGGTCTTCCTCTTCTTGAAGTTAAGTCTCCCATAATGTTTCCGAAATATTCTTCTGGTGTCACTACATCAACCTTCATTATTGGTTCAAGTAGTACTGGCTTACATTTATTCTTTGCTTCTTTTAAAGCCAAACTAGCTGCAACTTTATAAGCCATTTCTGATGAGTCTACATCGTGGTAAGATCCATCAAATAAAGTTGCCTTTACATCAACCATTGGGTAACCAGCAAGTATACCTCCAGCCATTGCCTCTTGTATACCTTTATCTGTAACTGGAATATATTCTCTTGGAACAACTCCACCAACGATTGCATCAACGAATTCATATCCTTTTTCAGGATTTGGTTCGAATTTAATCCATACATGACCATATTGTCCACGGCCACCTGATTGTTTAATATATTTACCTTCGCAATCAGCGGCTTGTGTTAATGTTTCACGATATGCAACTTGTGGTCTTCCTACAGTTGCTTCTACGTTAAATTCTCTTCTCATTCTGTCAACTAATACATCAAGATGAAGTTCACCCATACCAGATATAACTGTTTGACCAGTTTCTTGATCTGTTTTTTGTTTGAAAGTTGGATCTTCCTCTGCAAGTTTTGACAATGCAAGTCCCATTTTTTCTTGATCTGCTTTTGATTTTGGCTCAATAGCAACTGTGATAACTGGTTCAGGAAATTCCATCTTATCTAGAATAACTGGTTTCTTTTCATCACAAAGAGTTTCACCAGTGGTAGTATTTTTAAGTCCTACTGCAGCAGCTATATCTCCAGCATACACTTCTTGTATTTCTGTTCTTGTATTAGCATGCATAAGTAAGATTCTACCAATTCTTTCTTTAACATTTTTATTAGAGTTTAAAACATAAGAACCACTTTTTAATGTTCCTGAATATACTCTAAAGAATGATAATCTACCAACGAATGGGTCTGTCATTATTTTAAATGCTAAAGCAGCAAATGGTTCAGAATCAGATGGATGTCTTTCAGCAGGTTCTCCGTCCATAGTTTGACATTTAAATGCTGGAACATCACTTGGTGCTGGTAAATAATCAATTACACCATCAAGCGCTAACTTAACACCCATATTAGAAAGTGCTGATCCACAAAATACTGGGAAGAATTTAACTTCTAGAACTCCCTTACGAATTGCTTTTTTAATTGTTTCTACAGAAATTTCTTTTCCTTCTAGATAATCTTCCATTAATTGATCATCAAATTCAGAAACACATTCAATTAATTCGTTTCTCATTTGTTCTGCTTTATCTTTTAAATCAGCAGGTATTTCTATTTCTGTGTAATTTTCATCAGCATTTCCATCATAATGATATGCTTTCATTGTAATTAAATCAATTACACCATTAAATTCATTTTCAGCTCCGATTGGGCATTCTACTGCAGCAGCATTAGCACCTAATCTTTCATGAACTGACTCAACACTCTTAAAGAAATCTGCTCCAAGTTTATCCATTTTATTAACGAATATCATTCTTGGAACGTTCATACTAGTTGCTTGTCTCCAAACGTTTTCAGTTTGAGGTTCAACACCAGCATTAGCATCTAGTAAAGCAATAGCACCATCTAGTACTCTTAAACTTCTTGTAACTTCTATTGTAAAGTCTACGTGTCCTGGAGTATCTATTAGGTTAATTCTATTTCCTTTCCAAAATGCAGTTGTAGCAGCAGAAGTAATTGTGATACCACGCTCTTTCTCTTGTTCCATCCAGTCCATTTGTGATTCACCATCGTGTGTTTCACCAATTTTATGGATTTTTCCTGTATGATATAATACACGTTCAGAGAATGTAGTTTTTCCGGCATCAATATGAGCCATTATACCTATATTACGTGTATTTTCTAATGAATATTCACGTGCCATAATTACTCCTTTCTACCAACGATAGTGTGCAAATGCTTTATTAGCTTCTGCCATTCTATGTGTATCTTCACGTTTTTTTACTGCACCACCTGTATTGTTTGATGCATCTACTATTTCATTGGCTAATCTTTCAGCCATTGATTTGCCACCTCTTGTTCTAGCAGCATTATCTAACCAACGAAGTGCAAGTGATTGTGATCTATCAGCACTAACTTCCATAGGTACTTGATAATTTGCACCACCAACACGTCTTGCTTTAACTTCTAAAGCTGGTTTTACGTTTTCTAAGGCCTTCATGAATACTTCATTTGGATCAGCTTTTGTTTTTTCCTTTACCATATTAAAAGCATCATATACTATTGTTTCTGCCTTACCTCTTTTACCATCTAACATAATTTGATTTATTAGTTTAGTAACAATCTTTGAATTATAGATTGGATCTGGTAATACGTCTCTTTTTACAGCTCTTCTTTTACGCATTATATTTTTCCTCCTTTACTATTACTATTTTTTCTTTGGCTTTTTAGCACCATATTTAGAACGTCCTTGTTGTCTATTTTGAACGCCAGCAGTATCTAATGTTCCACGAATAATGTGATAACGAACACCGATTAAATCTGGAACACGTCCACCACGGATAAGTACAACACTGTGTTCTTGAAGGTTATGTCCCTCTCCTGGTATATAGCAAGTTACTTCCATACCATTTGATAATCTAACTCTCGCATATTTTCTTAAAGCAGAGTTGGGTTTTTTTGGTGTAGTAGTACCAACACGAGTACATACTCCACGCTTTTGTGGTGCGTCTTGTTTAGTTTGTTTTCTTTGGATTGTATTTAAACCAACACCTAAAACTGGAGATTTGCTTTTTCTAGTTTTACTACCTCTACTTTTTCTTACCAATTGATTAATTGTAGGCATATTATAACTCCTTTCTTCTTGACACACACCCTAGTGTGTCGTAAATGACTTAAATATAAGTTAAAACTAAGTTTTAACAAACGTTATTAATATAACATTAATATCTTATGATGTCAATAATTATTAAATACATTTAAAAAAAAGAAACTACTACACAGTAGTTTCTACGACAGCGATTACATTTGTTGCTTGCAATCCCTTTTCAGTTTGAACTAAATCAAACTCTACTAATTGCCCTTCAGTAAGCGTTTTATAGCCATTTTGTTTTATTGCTGAATAATGCACGAAAATATCTTCGCCATCTAAGTATTCTATAAATCCATAGCCCTTATCGTTATTGAACCACTTAACGTTGCCTCTCACTTCTGCACCTCACCTTCTTTAAATTTTATATATTAAATATACCTCGAGTATTATATTTAATTCAATAATTATTGACCGACAAATAACAACAGTTTTTGTCCGCTTTTGTCCGTCGGGTTTAGTATATCAAATAACTCTTTGTTTTTTTGCATTTTATGCACAAGATGCGTTTTTTGATACATGAAAGGTAATCATATTTTTTTAAATACTATTCAATCATGATTTTACTGGTTCATCAAACTTGTTATTCTGTAAAAAAATTTTTCTAAGCAAAAATAATCTATAATGAAGATGCTTGAGGGAGAAAATTATGAAAGAAGTTTTTGTTAGTAAATCATTCAATTTAATTCAAGCAAAATATAATTATAATCAAGATGACCAAGATAGGATACGGTATGGGTTAGAGATAATATATATTACTCTTACAAAATTATTTGCTATATTATTTACTTCTTTGATTTTTGGTACATTAAAGGAAACAATAATATTTTGCTTATTTGCAACAGGGCTTAGAACATTTTCGTACGGAATTCACGCAAAGAAAAGTTGGCATTGTTATGTATCAAGTTTAATTGTATTTGTGTTATTTCCATACATAGTAATTAGTTTTAATCTTACATACATTGCAAAAATAATAATAAGTGTTTTCACAATTATATCGATGGCTTTATTTGCACCTGCTGATACTCACAAAAGGCCTATTGTTAATAGTAAAATGCGAAAAACACTTAAAATAAAATCGTTAGTTATTTCTAGTTTATATATATTGATTATATTTATATCTAATTATAACAAAATTAATAATTTGATTATGCTATCAATGATGGCGCAAAGTATTGTTATTAATCCAATTACATATAAAATATTCAAATTACCTTATAACAATTATAAGAAATACATTAACTAAAGGTGTCAATTTGCACAAATATATTAAAGAATAATGGAGGTGAATAAATGAAACGTTTAGTAACTATATTAAATAGTGCTGCATTAGCTTCTGCTAAAACTAGTGAAAACACATGTTCAATGTTAGCATACGATGAACCAAAAATGCCAGCAAGCATGATTAAATAATTACCAACAAAAAAATCACTGTTTATGGTGATTTTTAATTTTCTACATTTAATATTGCTGTAAATATGTTATCCTTAGTTTTTAAATCTAATTCGAAATCTTTATTTTTATTTACTATATCTTTTATTAAAGGTATTCCATAACCTCTATTATTACCTTTTGTTGAAAATCCAGCAGTTAACACATTTTTAATAGTTACATTACCTTTATAACTATTTAATAATTCAAATTTCAATTTATTGTTTTTAATATCAAAATTTAATTCTATATACTTTTCATCAGCATTTTCTACTGCTTCTATTGCATTATCTAATAGCACTCCTATTATTTTTAATATATCTTTACTCTTTTTCGGCTCAATATTGTTAAATTTTTTTATTTCACCACTTACTGATAAATCAACCAATATTTTATTATCTAAATTTGCTAATTTATAATATACCAAGCCCTTTAATCCACTTGGAAGTTTATCTATATTTCTTACCATCTTATTATCTATTACACTCTTCTGTTCTTTTATTATTTCACTAATATATTCTTTTAATTTTACTTTATCGTCTATATAACCATTTATAACTATTAATTGATTTTTATAATCGTGTATAATTTTTCTTTTTTCAACAATCTCTTTCTCATATTTTTCTAAGTATGTAAATAATGCATTATAATTTTCTTCTATTTCCTTAGATTTTTGTTGTTCTTTATATAATAAGTATATTATTGTCATTATTGAAATGATTATTATTACATTCATCAATAACATTACTATATCTTGAATTTCTCTAGCATTCTTATAAACTATAGCACTTACAACAGTTATAAATATGATTATCCCTATTCTTGATTTTTCACTATAAAGATTTATTTTATTGGTTATATTAACTACTAATTTTGTTAAATGTTTAAAGTATAAGAATGGCATTGTAAATATTATTACTGCTACATTTCCAAAACTTCTCCCTAAAATATAATTTGATGTGAATTGATATTCATACTTTAAAACTGAAAATACAACACCTGTAATTATTTCACCAATTAATAAGTAAAATACTGTAATTAAAACATATGTAATACTTTTACCAATCCTTAGATCAAATATTTCTTTTATACATATTATAAACACTGGTAATGTTATTATAGCTTTGAACACATCTTTATTGAATAAATTTATTATTGCCAATAGTAAGGATGAAACTAATAAAACAATTGTTATTTTTCTTTTGTTTTCTATCATTTTTATTCCAAAGACTTTTTTGACTATTATTACGCAAAACATCATGTTTAAAAGTGAACCCAAATATAAATCTATGTAATCAATTATTGACATACTCTTTTACCTCCTTTAAGTATTTTCTTGATAATAAATCTGTTTTGGTATTATTGGAAAATACTATTACTTTGTTTTTAATATCTATTGTTTTGACGTTATCCATATTTATAATACATGATTTATGAGTATACATAAAATTACCTTTTAATTTTTCTTTTATACCTTTTAAACTTTCTGATGTTTCATATTTTGAATACAAAGTTATTATTTTAGATTTTCTTTTATAACTATCATATAATATACAAACTATATCTTTGTAATCAATTCTTTCTATTCCGTTTTTAGTTTTAATCTTTAATTTATCATCATTTAGTTTTCTTTCAATACACAATTTTATGATATTGTATATTTTCTCGTCATATAATTCATATTTTGATATAAAATCTAAAAGTAATATTTTTGATTTATATGCTAGTGTTTCTAATTCATAATGTGCTGTTAAGATTATAATTATACTTTTCCAATCTTTCTCTCTTATTTGTTTTGCTACTTCTAATCCTGAGGAATCTTCTACCTCTATATCAAGTATGTATATTTTATTTTCTAAATTCGAATTCATTGTCTGCATAAACGATTCGTCATAACTGTTAAATGCATGTATTTTATATTCAATATTTGCCTGGAATGCTATTTTCATCAGTATTATTTTTACTTTTTCAACTATTTCCTTCTCATCATCGCATACAATAAAATTTATCATTTTCATTACCTCTTCGCACAACTAAATTATAGTTAATTTACAACTTTTATTCAACCTGTAAATGGTAATTTATGGAAAATTTTGTGGCTATTTTTTATAAATTAAGTTAATGTAAACTTTTTCTATAGATTTTGTTGATATTTTTAATGTTTATAATGACACTATTATATTAGCTGGCTGTCAAATATATATTAATTTATTGATATTATTTATTGTGATAGTTCCTTAATCGTTTTCGTTATGAGTTTGATTAATCAATTCAAATTTAGAAATAGATAAATATCCATGTTTTCTTATTTCGAGTGTTGTATTTAAAACTATGTTGTTACATTATTTTCAACATAATAGAATTGATGCATAGTTTTTATCAATTACATTTTATTACAGATAAATATATTTTTAATAATTTTATTGTGCATTTTGCTTTGATTTTTTATCTTCATAAAGTTCTCTTTTCTTACAAAAAAAAAATGAACTTATAAAAAGTTCAAACTCAAACAATACATTAATGGTGCGGGTAAAGGGACTTGAACCCCCATGGATCACTCCGCTAGATCCTAAGTCTAGTGCGTCTACCAATTCCGCCATACCCGCAAATAAAAGATTGTAAATACAATCTTAATAATCAAGTGGTGGACCCTATAGGACTCGAACCTATGACCGCCCGGTTATGAGCCGGATGCTCTAACCAACTGAGCTAAGGGTCCACATATTCAAGATGATATCACACTATTTTGCATTTTTCAATACATTTTTTAAATTTTTGTTTTTTTTCTTTATATTATATGAAAAATAGAAGCAAATATGATTTGTTTCTATTTTTCTAATTCTTTCTTTAAATATATTCCTGTATACGATTTTTGATTTTTTGCAACTTCTTCTGGTGTACCTTTTGCTATTATTTGTCCGCCAAAGTCTCCACCTTCTGGTCCTAAATCTATTATGTAATCTGCAACTTTAATCATATCTAAATTGTGTTCTATAACTATTACAGTATCACCATTATCAACTATTCTTTGAAGTATAGATATAAGTTTTTTTACGTCATGTGTATGTAATCCTGTGGTTGGTTCATCTAATATAAATACGCTTTTCCCAGTAGGCCTTTTTTGAAGTTCTTTTGCAAGTTTTACTCTACTTGCCTCTCCACCACTTAATGTTGGTGCACTTTGTCCTAATTTCATATATCCTAAACCAACTTCTATCAACATATTTAATTTATTTTTTACTTTTGGAATGTTTTCAAAAAAATCCAATGCTTCTTCTATAGTCATGTCTAATACTTGCGCAATGTTTTTGTTTTTAAATTTTATTTCTAATGTTTCTCTATTATATCTGGTACCTTTACAAACTTCACAAGGCACGTAAACGTCTGGCAAAAAGTGCATTTCTATTTTTTTTACTCCATCACCATAACATGCTTCACATCTTCCACCCTTTACGTTAAATGAAAATCTTCCTTTATCATATCCTCGTATTTTTGCTTCTTTTGTGTTTGCAAAAACATCTCTTATGTCATCAAATACTCCAGTATAAGTGGCAGGATTACTTCTTGGTGTTCTTCCTATTGGATCTTGTGACACATTTATTATTTTATCTACGTATTCTAAACCATTTATCGATTTGTATTTTCCTGGTTTATCTTTTGATTTGTATATATTATTAGATATTACTTTATATAATATTTCATTTACTAAACTGCTTTTTCCACTACCACTTACACCTGTTACGCATGTAAATGTTGCTAGTGGGAATGAAACATTTATATTTTTTAAATTATTTTCTTTGCACCCTTTTAATTCTATAAATTTGCCATTTCCTTTTCTCCTTGTTTTAGGTACATCAATTTTTAATTTACCACTTAAATATTGGCCTGTTATGCTATCTTTTGTGTTCATTACTTCTTCTGGAGTACCAGCAGCCATTACATGTCCTCCATGAGCTCCTGATAAAGGTCCAATATCTATCAAGTAATCTGCTTGCATCATTGTTTCTGTGTCATGTTCTACTACTATAAGGGTATTACCTAAATCTCTCATTTCTAATAGTGAGTTAATTAGTTTTTGATTGTCTCTTTGATGTAGACCTATACTTGGTTCATCTAATACATAAAGTATTCCTGATAATCTTGAGCCGATTTGTGTTGCTAAACGTATTCTTTGTGACTCTCCACCACTAAGAGTACCTGCTGTTCTGTTTAAGTTTAGGTATTCAAGTCCAACATTTATTAAAAATGATAATCTATCTTTTATATCTTTTATAATTAATTTTGATATTTCTTGATCCTCTTTATTTAATTTTAGTGTTTCAAAAAAGTTATATAAATCTCTAATACTTAGATTACATAATTCATATATGTTTTTACCTTTTATTTTTACATTTAATATTTCTTTTTTTAATCTTGTTCCATGACAAACTTCACATGGTAAATCTGTCATATAGTTTGCAAGCCAATCTCTTATAAAAGTACTGTTTGTTTCTAGGAATCTTCTTTCAAACATATTTGATATTCCCTCGTATTTTTCTATTTTATGCATTCTATTTCCACTTCTTGTGTTAAAATCAAATTCTATTTCATCTGGTGAGCCATATAATACTATGTTTAATTTTTCTTTTTTTAAATCTTTAACAGGAATGTTCATATCTATATCATAATTATTACATACTATTTCTAATGATTTTTTGTAAATATTGAATTCATCCATATTGTTAAGTGGTACAATAGCTCCTTTATTTAAACTTAATGCTTTATTAGGTATTATTAGATCTTCATCTATTTTTTGTTTAAAGCCAAGACCTTTACATTCAGGACATGCTCCAAATGGAGAATTAAATGAAAACATTCTTGGTTCTAATTCTGCCATAGAAAAATCACAATAAGGGCATGCAAGTGATTCACTCATAAGTATTTCTTTACCACCTATTACATCTATTATTACCTTACCATTTGATAATTTAGTAGCATTTTCTATTGATTCAAATAATCTGCTTCTAATTCCTTCTTTTATTATTAATCTATCTATTATTACGTCTATATTGTGCTTTTTAGTTTTTGACAATTCTATTTGATCATTCAAATCAAAGGCATCTCCATCTATTTTTACTCTTGTATATCCACTTTTTCTCAAGTCATCTATTCTATCTTTGTGAGTACCTTTTTCTCCCCTTACTATTGGGGATATAACCATTATTTTAGTATTTTCTTCTAGATCTAATACTTTATTTACCATTTCCTCAATACTTTGACTGCTTATTTCTACATTATGTATTGGGCAATAAGGTGTTCCTATTCTTGCATATAATAATCTTAAATAATCATATATTTCAGTTACTGTACCTACTGTACTTCTAGGATTATTATTTGTGGTTTTTTGATCTATACTAATGCTTGGACTTAATCCTTCTATAGAATCTACGTCTGGTTTTTCAAAATTACCTAAAAATTGTCTTGCATATGCACTTAGTGAGTCAACATATCTTCTTTGTCCTTCTGCATATATTGTGTTAAAAGCAAGTGAACTTTTACCACTACCACTTACACCTGTCATTACTACTAATTTATTTTTAGGTATTTCTATATCTATATTTTTTAAGTTGTTTTCTCTTGCACCTTTTACTACAATTTTATCCATAATATCACTTCCATTTACGTCTTTTGTATTATACCACAATATTAAATTTTTATTAGAAAAAGAATTGAAATTTCAATTCTTTTACTCGCTTTTAAGTTCAAATATCATATCTCTAAGTTCTGTTGCTCTTTCAAAATCAAGTTTTCTTGCTGATTCCATCATTTCTTTTTCTAAATTTTTGATTATTTTTTCTTTTTCTTTTTTGCTATATGCTTTTGTTTTACCTTTTTCTTTGTCCTTATCTTCATTACTTATTAGATCTCTTATTTCTTTTTGAATTGTTTTTGGAATAATATTATGTTCTTTATTATATTTTTCTTGTATACTTCTTCTTCTTTCTGTTTCTTTAATTGCTACATTCATTGCATCACTTATACTATCTGCATACATTATTACATGTCCAAATTCATTTCTTGCACATCTTCCTATTGTTTGTATTAAACTTCTATCACTTCTTAAGAAACCTTGTTTATCTGCATCTAGTATTAAAATCAAACTTACTTCTGGTATATCTATTCCCTCTCTTAGTAAGTTTATGCCAACTACTACATCATATTTTCCTAATCTTAAATCTCTTATTATTTTTGTTCTTTCTAGTGTTTTTATTTCACTATGAAGATATGCTACTTTTATATCTAAATTTTTTAAATAGTTTGTCAATTCTTCTGACATCCTTATAGTTAGTGTAGTTATTAAAACTCTCTCATTACGTTCTATTCTTTTTCTTATTTCAGATACTATATCATCTATTTGGCCCTTTGTAGGTCTTACTTCAATTGTTGGGTCAAGTAATCCAGTTGGTCTTATAATTTGTTCTACATATTTGTTGTTAACAAGTTCTAATTCGTAATCTCCTGGTGTAGCAGATATATATATTGCTTGATTTATTTTACTGTTAAATTCATCAAATTTTAGTGGCCTATTATCAAGTGCTGATGGAAGACGAAAACCGTAATCTACGAGTATTTGTTTTCTTGCTCTATCTCCATTATACATTCCTCTTACCTGTGGTAAAGTTACATGAGATTCATCTACTACGAGTAAAAAATCTTCTGGGAAGAAATCCATTAGTGTAGTTGGTGTATCTCCTTCATTTTTTAAAGCCAAGTGTCTTGAATAGTTTTCTACACCTCTACAAAAGCCAGTTTCTAGAAGCATTTCTATATCATAGTTAGTTCTTTCTTCAATTCTTTGTGCTTCTAAATATTTATTATTATCTCTAAAATATGACAATCTGTCGTTTAATTCCTCTCTTATTCTTTCAACACTTATTTTCAACTTTTCTTCATTTGTTACGAAGTGAGATGCTGCAAAAATTGTTACTGTCTTTTTGTTTGTTTTAACAACACCTGTTAAGGAATCAAATTCACTAATTCTTTCTACTTCATCTCCAAAAAATTCTATTCTAATTCCATTTGTTCTTTCATAACTGGGTATAAGTTCAATTACGTCACCTTTTACTCTAAACGTACCTCTTTTTAAATCTATATTATTTCTTTCATATAGCATTTCTACTAATTTTTTTAATATTTCATCTCTATCTATAATATCTCCTACATTTAGAGTAATAGTATGTGCCTTATATTCCTCAACTTCACCTATACCATATATACATGATACACTGGCTACTACTATAACATCTCTTCTATTTATAAGTGCAGATGTTGCACTATGCCTTAATTCGTCTATTTCATCATTTATTGATGCATCTTTTTCTATATATGTGTCTGTACTTGGTACATATGCTTCTGGTTGATAATAGTCGTAATATGATACAAAGTATTCTACTCTATTTTCTGGAAATAATTCTTTAAGTTCACTATAAAGTTGTCCAGCAAGTGTCTTATTGTGTGCGAGAACAAGTGTTGGTTTATTTACTTCTTTAATCACGTTGGCTATTGTAAACGTTTTCCCCGTTCCTGTTGCACCCATTAATACTTGATGTTTTTTGTCTTGTTTTATGCCATCAACTAATTCTTTTATTGCTTTTGGCTGATCTCCACTTGGCTTATAGGGTGCTACTAATTTATACATACAAAAACACTCCTCTCTATTATATAGTTTGTGGCCATTTTCATTTTTTAAAACGCTGCCTATCATTCACAAAATTCGTGCAATTTTAATTATTTTTCGTGCATTTACTGTTTTTTTAGTTGGTGAATAGGCAGTTTTTTTGCAATTGCACGAATGCTGGCCACAAAACTTATTTTGCAAACTCGTTAATACTCAATAATATCAACGGTTATATCATAACATAAACGGACAAAAAAAAAATAAGAAATATGTTATTTCCTATTTTTGTGTTCTAAAAGTTCACTAGTTCATTCAGTATATTTTCGTTTATAGTTATATCTTTTAAAGTAGAATCTTCTTTTTTTCTTCCTTTGGTCTTACACTTTCAATAAATGGCTCTAATTCAAATAAAAAGCAACTTTCACAGGTTAACATTCCAAATCAAATTCTTTCTTCAGACATACCTAAATCTGCCAAATATGAATTAAAACAATTTTTTGTATATATCAAAGATAAATACGGACTATATTTTTTTATTCTTCAGTATAACTTGTAAACATAATATTGTTATTCTTTATACTATCAATTTGTTCTTTCAAGAAATCTGGTTTGATCGGAGCATCCGCTAGTGAGTCAATATCAAACCACTTAAAAACTAGATTTTCATTTATTTCTTTTCCATCAAATTCACCTATTTCATCTAAAATCCATTCAGTATTATCAACAGACACTATGTAACTAAATATAAATTGATGTATTAACGTATTATCAAATGTAAAAAAATACTCTGAAATACTATTACATCTTTCTACATTAAATTTATTAAGTTCAAGTTCTTCTTTCAATTCCCTTTTAATAGTATCTTCTGATTTTTCACCAACTCGTATTTTTCCTCCGGGTAATGCCCAAAATTTATCTTGTTTTCTTTTTTGAAATAACACTTTATCATTATGAACAATAACAGATACTGCTCTTACATTTAATAAAACATCTTGAATCTTTATATTAATATCTTTTGCTTTCAAAAAAATCATCTCCTTATTTTTGATTTTACCACATTTTGTTCATTTGTAGTCAATGATTTAGCTTTTTCTTTAGAAACGAACAAAGATCACAAAATAAATTTGATATCAATATTTTTATCTTTTATTTTCAAGAAATAAGTATTTGTATGTCACAGATTTACTCGTTTGCTCTTTTTCGGATGAATAACATTTATCTTTCTAAAGCTAAGAAATTAAAAGTCACAAATTTAATTTTTATGTTTAGTATGTTTACGTTATTTTGTTCATTTTTTAATTACTTATGTTTCTATGTATCAAATTCATAATAATAAAATTTGTTGTTATCTTCATCATAAAGTGCTAGTGTAAAATTATATGAATATCTATTAAAAATTTCTGAATCACTATGTCTATCTTCTATCTTTTTTTCTGTATCAGTATTTTTATCTTTAAAATATTCACCATCTACCCTATCATAAAAGTAATAATATCCATTTTTTATTTCAGGTATCCCACTTTCTTCTGCTAAATTATATAAGTATGTTGAATCATCTTTTGTTCCTCCATACATAATTAGCTGTAAGTTTTCTGATAAAGGTAATTTTTTCCATTCTTTAATTTCTGTTAATGGCTTTTGTTCACAATTTGCAATTACTATATAATAACCATCTCCTAAAAAGCCACCATGTGTATCTTTATCTTTTTCAATTTTACATTTTGATATATCTATACCTATTTTCTTATTTATATATTTATTTGTTCCTTTATTTATAGCACACCCACTTAATATTAAAATACTAATTGAAACAGCAATTATTTTTTTCATAATCCCTCCTACAATATAACCTTTTTATCTGTTATTATTTTGTCTAATTTTATATCGTTTTCTTCTACTTTTATTTCATGTTCATTCATTAATTGTTCGTTAAAACATATACCAATTTTATAAATTCTTGTATTTTTTAGATAAGTATCATAATAACCTTTTCCATAACCAATTCTATTTTTTTGTTTATCAAAACATATTCCAGGTATTATGATTAAATCAATATCATCTTTTGATATTATATTTTTGTTGTTTGGCTCCATTATATGGTATAGACCTTCATGCAATTTTTCATTTTCTTTTATTGTGTAAAATTCAATAATATGTTCATTTAAAACTTTTGGTATAGCCACTTTTTTGTTTATTTTGAAACATTCTTTAATAATTTCATTTGTGTTTACTTCGTCTTTTAAACTTATATATACCCCTACTATTTTAGCATTTATGAATTCTTTTGTTTTGATTAATTTTTTTTCAATTATTTCCGATTTAATTTCTTTATCTATTACTTGTTTTCTAATTATTTTATATTTTTTTCTTAGTTCTTCTTTCACGACAAAAAGAATTTAATATTTCTAAATTCTACTTTTTCTTTTTAAGTAAATCTCTTATTTGTTCAAGTAATAGAACTTCCTCACTCTTTTTAGGTGGCTCCTCTTTTTTCGTTTCTTGTTTTTCTTCTTTGTGTTTAAACTTTTCAAATACTCTAATCATAGTAAATATACAAAATGATATTATAAGAAAATCAATAATTGCTTGTATAAATGTTCCATAATTTATAGTTGCGTCTTTAATTTTAATGTTTAATGAGGAGAAATCTAATCCACCCATAAATATTCCAATAATTGGCATTAATATATCATTAACTAAACTTGTTACAATTTTGCCAAATGCGGCACCAACTATAACACCTACTGCCATGTCTACTACATTACCTCGTGATATAAATTTTTTAAATTCACTCATTTCATTTTTTAGTGCTTGTTTTTCTTTTTTTACTATTTCTTTTTCTTTTTTTGTTACCATATTTACCTCCATCGTAATTATATCAATTTTTAATAAGCATGACTAGATAGTTTTTTATATTTTACATTTGTTTAATTTTTGGCATTGCAATGTGTTTATTTTCTTCATTTTCTTTTAACATAATGGTTTTTAATTCTTCTAAAACTTTTCTTATTTTTTTTGATACTTGTGGTTGAGATATGCATAGTTTTTTTGATATTTGGTTTTGAGACATTTCTTGTATAAAATACATATTGAATATTGTTTTTTCTTTTTCGTTTAATTTATTTATGAATTTTTTAATTATTTGTCTTTCACATTTTTTTATGTATTCTTCTTCTATATTTTCATCTGTACTTATTAAATCAGCATAACTAGCACTTTCACTATCTATTACTTTATTATCTAAACTTTCTATTTGTCTTATATTTAATGCTTTGCAAACTTTATTGTGTGGTATATTAAAGTATTCTGAAATTTGTTCTGTTGTTGGATTAACTCCTGTAGTTTTATATATTTCGTCGCTATATTCATCTATCTTTATTTTTAATTGGCCTAATACACCACAATTCATATTTCCTTTTCTTAAATATTCTTTAACTCTATTTGATATACAAACGGTTGCGTAAGTTGAAAACATCATATTTTTTGTAACATCGAATGTATCAACGGCTTTTATAAGTCCAATACAACCAATTTGAAATAAATCTTTTTGATCTTCTACGTTATTTCTATATTTTTTTATTGTTTCTACTACTAATCTTAGATTTCCTGTTATTATGTTTTTCCTTATTTCTTCAGCTTCTTCTTTTGAGGAATTTAACATTTTTTTAAATAGGGTTATATTTTCATCTTTTGTTAATGATTTTGGTAATTTCAATATATTATCTTCCATACTTGCTCCTTTTTATCGACTATTATAACACTATTTAAAATAAATAAAAGTACATATTTCTATGTACATTATATTTTTAGATATTTTCTTACTGAACCAGCACTACCAAACATACCCACTATTACTCCTATTCCAAGAAGCACTAATGAAACAATATATATAAATGGTGTTGGGGAAACTAATTGTAGGAATGGTGATATGTTTTTCATATCAACACTCTTATATAATATGCTATATCCATATATAGTTACTGTAATTGGTATAATTGACCCTAGTAATCCAAGAAATAAACCTTCTATCATAAATGGTAATTTTATATTTATGTTAGATGCACCTACTAATCTCATTATTTCAATTTCTTTTCTTCGTGAGAAAATTGTTATTTTAATTGTGTTGCTTACTAAAAATACTGTAACCAATATTAAAGCAACAACGATTCCTATTAAAAATTTGTCTACTATTTCTAGAACTGATAGCAGTTGTTCTACTATTCCTTCTCCATATTTTACTAGATTTACTTTATTTATATTTTTTATTTGTTTAGCAGTTATGCCTATTTTTGCTACATCTTTAACTTTGATGTTGAACGTATCTGCCAATGGGTTTTCTTTATCATCCCATCCATCTATTATTACTTTAAATATATCTGAACTATTTTTCCAATTATTTGCTACTTCTTCTTTTGTTTCATATGTGTATGTGTCTATATTATCTAATTTTTCTATTTGTTCTTTTATATTTTTTATATCTTCATCCGTTGCATTATTTTCTACAAAAACAACTATTGAGAAATCCTTTTTTATTAAGGTTGATATATTTTCAATGTTATACGATAATACCATTGATATTGCTACTATTAAAAGAGTTATAGTAATACATGAAATTGAGGCCATTGATAATGAAAAATTTCTGAATACACTTTTAAATGCATCCCTAATACTTCTTCCTAATATTCTAAGCTGCTTCATGATTATAAGTTCCTTTTTCATAATCTTCTTTTAGTTTTCCTGCCTCTATTAATATTACTCTTTTTTTCATTCTATTCACCATTTCTTTGTCATGGGTAGCCATTATTATAGTAGTTCCCAAATTATTTATTTCTTCTAATACTTTCATTACTTCCCAGCTTGTATCTGGATCTAGATTTCCAGTTGGTTCATCACATAATAATAGTTTTGGTTCATTTACAATTGCTCTTGCTATTGCTACTCTTTGTTGTTCACCACCCGATAATTGGTCTGGATAATTTTTAACTTTATTCTTAAGTCCAACTAGTTCTAATGCTTTTAGTGTTTTCTGTCTTATTTCATCATTAGGAAGTCCTAACATTTCTAATGCGAATGCAACATTTTCATACACTGTTAATTTAGGTAATAATTTAAAATCTTGAAATACTATTCCTAATTTTCTTCTCAATTTATATACTTTTCTATTTTTTAATTTTGCAACATCTATTCCACCAACAATAATACTTCCTTTGCTTGGTTTTTCTTCTCTATATAATAATTTAATTAATGTGGATTTACCACTGCCTGATTGACCTATAACAAATATAAAGTCACCTTTTTTAACTTTTAGGTTAAAATCGTATATTGCAGTTACACCTGTTTTGTACTTTTTTTCTAATGATTTAATTCTAATTAACTCCATATTTATCCTTCCTCGTGATAATGCATATGATATGAATCTGTCACTACAAAGAATGCATTTTCATCTATTGCATTTATCCCTTTTTTTAACTTCATATAATCTTTTGTAGATATTACGCACATCAATACGTGATACTTATCTTCTGTATATCCACCTATTGCATCTATCTCTGTTATTCCACAATTCAAATTGTCTTTAACATACTTTCTAACTTCGTTTGGACTTTTTGTCATTATATAGAACATTTTTTTAGTGGATACCCCTAACATCATCATATCCGTTACCTTACTTGATATGAATAATATAATTATAGCATATAAAACACTATTTATTCCAAAAATATATCCTCCAGATAGTACTATTAATGCATCCATTATAAATACACAAGTTCCCATTGGCATTTTTAATTTTTGGTTCATTATTTTTTTTATTACATCTGTTCC
Source organism: uncultured Mollicutes bacterium (assembly GCA_900550145.1). Classification (GTDB taxonomy): domain Bacteria; phylum Bacillota_I; class Bacilli_A; order RF39; family UBA660; genus CAG-1193. Next base: position 12,535 of record URRF01000010.1, on the reverse strand, counting down.
TCCTGTTATAAAACCCTCTTTATATACAAGTCCATTACCTACTCCAATTGTAATTGATGCGACTAAATAAATTAGTAATTTATTTGTATAATCTAGTGGTATGTACGTAGTAACGTTTGCAAATAGTTTTACAAATATTGGGTATAAAACAGAACCTAGAATAAGTTTTTTTGTATCTTTTATACCAAATACAATTAAGTTTAATATAAACGTTGCAATATAAAATAATGTTACAAACAAGGATGTATCTAAACCAGTTATTTCATTTACTAATACCGCTATTCCGTTTGTACCACCAATTACTATTTTCAATGGATATATAAACAAATTAAAAGAAAAAGCAATAAGCATCATACCAAATATAATTTCTATATATTTTTTTATATTACGCTCCACCTTTTACCTCGTATGAATCAGTTATTACAAAGAATGAATCCTTGTCTATTTTACTAATTCCTTCTTTTAATCTATAGTATTCTCTTGTTGGTATAACGCACATAAGCATTTTTTGCTTTTCTTTTGTATATCCTCCTTTTACTGGAAATATTGTGACACCATGTCCTAGTTCTTTCATTATGTATTCTTTTACTTTTTCATCTTCATCAGTGATTATATAAAATGCCTTACTTTTTGATATTCCAAGCATTATTCTATCAGTCATTACACTTAATATGTATAATACTACTAGTGCATATAACATACTTGTCCATCCATATTTAAAGCCACCTGCTACAACAATACTTCCATCAACTAATAACATAGCAGTTCCTATTGAGGTGTGTAAGTACTTTGCTACTATTTGATTTAATATATCTGTTCCACCTGTTGTAAAGCCCATTTTAAATGTTAAACCATATCCAACACCTCTTATTACTCCTGCTACTATTGCTATTAAAAGTAAATCAGATGAATCTATAATGATATGTTCTGCTACATTACTTGTTAGTGTTACAAAAAGTGGAAATAATATAGTTCCAATAAGTGAACCCATGCTTGTTTTTACACCTAAAAGAGGAAAACTTATTATTAATAATGATACACATAATATTGTAATTAGTATGTTTGGATTTACTATTCCTTTAAAAATGTTTGCAATACCATCTACATCTCCTGCTACTATATTGTTTGGTTTTAAGAATAGATTATATGCAAATGCATAAAGAAATAGACCAAAGGATAGTGTTAAGTATCTTTTTATTGTTGGATTTATTTTTTTCTTTTTCATTACATCACATCCTTAAAAATGATTCAATAAATTTATCTATATTTCCATCTAATACAGATAATACATTAGTGTCTTCTGTATTTGTTCTATGATCTTTTACCATAGAATATGGATGCATTACATAGCTTCTTATTTGGGAACCAAAGTTAATATCCATGTGGGTTCCTCTTAATGAATTTATTTCTTTTTCTTTCTTTTCTAGTGTTAATAAGTATAATTTGTTTTTTAATATTTGCATTGCTTTTTCTTTGTTTTTTAATTGGCTTCTTTCATTTTGACATGTTACTACTATTTTAGTAGGTATATGCGTTATTCTTACAGCTGAATCTGTTGTATTTACAGATTGTCCTCCTGCACCACTACTTCTATAAACATCTATTTTTAAATCATCATCCTTTATTTCAACATTTATTGATGTATCAAATTCTGGTATAACTTCCACTGATGCGAAAGTAGTATGTCGTCTTTTGTTAGAATCAAATGGTGAAATTCTTACTAATCTATGTACTCCTTTTTCACTTTTTAAGTATCCATAAGCATATAATCCTTTTATTAATATTGATACGTTTTTAAGCCCAACTTCATCGCCTGCTTGCACATCTATTACTTCATATTTATAATTTTTAGTATCACACCACCTAGTATACATTCTGTATAGCATATTTACCCAATCACAACTTTCTGTTCCACCTGCTCCACTATGTATCTCTAGAATGCAATTGTTTTTATCATATTCTCCGTTTAAAAGTGTAATTGTTTCGAAAGAAATTACTTCATCATATAGTTTTTTTATTTCTTCTTCTACTAGCTCTTTCATTTCTATATCTGATAGTGATTCTTTTAAATCATCTACTATTTCAAAAGATTTGACCTTATTAACTACTTTCTTTAAATCATTTAATTTTGTCATTATGTCTTTTGCATTTTCTTTGTTCCAAAAAGCTTTTTCATTAGTTTCTTCTTCTAGTTTTTTTATTTCCTTTATTTTAGAATCTAGGTCAAAGTAACCTCCTAAAATCTTTCACTTTGTTTTGAATTTCCTTTATCATATTTTCTATTTCTTTTATTTCCATACTATCACTCTTTTTAATTATATCATTTTTTTATTATTTTATCACCATATTTTTTTATTAAACTGTCTATAAGTGCATCTACAATTTCATCATTTTCTTTCTTTTTTACATCTTCAAATAATGATATTTGGTAATCTTTACTTGAAGAGAATGCATCAACCCTTATTCCTATCAATCTTACTGGTGTTTCATCCCAATATTCTTTAAATATTTTCTTACTCATTTCATAAATTTCATTTAAAGAATTTGTAGGATTTGGCAATTTATTTTGGTGTGAAGTGGTTTTAAAATATTTGTCTTTAATTATTACTGCTACTCTACTTGTATATACAGATTTTTCTTTTAACTCATTTGATATTTTTTCTGATATAGTTTTTAACTCTTTATTTATTTCTGCAATATCATCATAATCATATAATAAGGTTGTTGTTGTGCTTATACATTTTGGATCTTTTTTTTCGCTTAGTACATCACTATCATCTATTCCATTTGCTATTTTTATAATATAATCTGTTTGATTTTTAAAATATGGATAAAGTATTTCTTTATTACAAGTTGCTAAATCTTTAATTGTTTTTATATTTAAGTTAATTAGTTTCTCTGTGCTTTTCTTTCCTATTCCATATAAGTTTTCTACAGGCAAAGGCCACATTTTTTCTTTTATTTCATAATCATATAATGTATGAATTTTATTTGGTTTTGAAAAATCAGATGCCATTTTTGCACACAACTTATTATTTGCAATTCCAATATTTACTGTAAAGCCAAGTGTTTTATATATCTCATTCTTTAGTTTATTTGCAAATATTACCTCATCTCCGTATATTTTCTTTACTTTTCCGTAATCTAAAAAACATTCGTCTATGGAAAGAATTTCTATATCATTTGTATACTTTTTTAGTAAAGTAAAAAATGCATGTGACATTTTGTCATACAATGCATAATTAGGTCTATATATTTTTAAATTTCTACATTTACTTCTTGCTTGATATAAAGTTTCGGCTGTATTTATTCCTTTATTTTTTGCTAGTATTGATTTTGCTAAAACAATACCTTTTCTTTTAGATTCATCTCCACCTATAACTGAACATTCACATCTTATATCTTTTTTGTAGCCATTTTTAAGTAAATCAACTGCAGTCCAAGATAAAAATGCACTATTAACATCTATGTGCATAATTATCTTTTCCATAGTATAACCTCCTAATCTGAATAATTTGTAAAGTAATCTTGTATGAATACAACGGGTGTTCCTTTATCACCGCTACCACTTGTTAAATCACATAGTGAACCGATTAAATCTGTATATCTCCTTGGTGTTGTTCCTTGTGAAGACATCTGCCCTTTTAAATCTTTATTTTTATTTCTGATTTCTTCCCTTATTTTTTCGTTCAATTCTTCACCACTTAAATCTTTAAATTTATTTTCTGATAAATATTTAAGTTTTAATTCATTTGGACTTCCATCAAGACCACTTGTGTATGCAGGACTTACTACTGGATCTGCAAGTTCCCATATTTTTCCTACTGGATCTTTGAATGCACCATCTCCATAAATCATTACTTCTATTGTTTTTCCAGTTAATTCTTTTAATTTATTTTGAATATCGATTACTAACTTGTCTCCTGTCCTTGGAAATAGTTTAACTCTTTCTTCTGTTGCTCTATTACTTCCAAGTAATCCATATTTTTCGTTATATCCAGATCCATTTATACTTTTGTTTAATATGTCTGACATCATAAGTATATTTGCATTTTGTTTTTCTAATTTTTTCTTTGTTTCAAACCTTGTATGAATATCACATATGATTACATCGTTTGTATATTTTAGTATATCTGTTGGATTGTTGCTTAACACTATATTGGCTTTGCATCCTTCTTTTTCAATTAATTCTTTATATACATCTACCATGTTCACTCCTGTAAATGGATGAATAAAGTTGTGATATTTATCCATATAATCTTCGTACGTTATTATATCTTTATATGGATTTACATTATATTTTTCTATATCTTCTTTATATAGTATATCATTTCCTACTTCATCTTTAGGATAACTTAATAATACTGTTATTTCTTTTGTACTTCTTGCCATACCGCTTAATAAAACTGCAAAACGATTTCTACTTAATATAGGAAATACTACTCCTATATGTTCGCTATTATTTAATTTTTGTTTAATATCTTCTTTTATGTCATCTAATGTTGCAAAATTTCCTTCGCTTATTCCAACAACTGCCTCTGTTATTGCAACTATATCTCTATCTTTAAACTCAAATTTTTCTTCTTTACTAGCATCAATTAGTGATCTTGTTACTATTTCTGCTAAATTATCTCCTTCTTTTATTACTCCTGTTCTTATGCCTCTAACTACTGTTCCTATTTTTTTCATGTTAACCTCCTAGTTAAATTATATCATATGCATTAAAAATATATAAAATACTATGCATATTTCTAATGTAAAGTGTTAAAGAACTCATTATTTTCTTTTTCACTTGATAAAGTGGTATATTCACCATGCCCTGGATATATTATTATAGAATCGTCATAATGTTTAATTTTATTAATACTTTCTATCATATCTTTTGTATTTCCACCTAAATCAGTTCTTCCAATACTATTTTTAAATATAAAATCTCCTGTAAACATTATTTTTTCTTCTTTAAAATAATATGTAACTGAATCATTTGTGTGGCCTTTTGTATATATTACTTCTATATCAAAAGGACCTATTGTAATTTTTCCTTCTTTTAAATTTTTATATTCATATACCTTTATATTGTAGTAATTTTTTGCTTCTTTTAATGCTCCTACATGATCATAATGTGAATGAGTAATTAATATTCCTATTACCTCTTTGTCAATATTTTCTTTTATCTTATTAAATTCGCTTCCTGGATCAATTATTAAACACTTATTATTTTTTTCTACAATATAACAATTTTCCTCTAATTCTCCCACTTGTACTATTTTAATTCTCATATTTCTCCTTATATAATTAAATAAAATGTATTTACTAGTTAGCAAATACATTTTTTATTTTATTATTCTTCTTTTTTTGTAACTTTAGTTTTACCTAATTTAGAATTAATTTCTGTAGTATTTTTGCATATTGTTAGTAATATTAAAGACATTTCATATACTATTCTTAATATTATGTTTCCTAATACTAACATAAGAATAAATAATAAGAAACTAGTTCCAATTAACCCAAAAGATTGTAATGTAATATAAATCGCAAGAATTAAATAAGTTACTTTCAATATAGATTCTAACCACATTTTTTTAAATGATAGAAACTCATATAGATATCCTACAAATCCTTTGTATTTGTCTTCATTACTCTTATTTAGAAATACAAAATATACTACTAATCCTCCTACTATAGCCAATGTAGCAGCTATTACTCCCCATACACCAATTCCAGCAGTATTTGTTGGCGTGTATAAATCGTAATCATATGTCATTATTCTTCACTCCTTTTCATAATAAATTTTAACATTAAAATTGTTCTTGTGCAATACTTCTACAAAATATATATATGTTATTTTTTTGTATTTTAGAATAGAGTTTAGTAAATACGTTTAACAGAATTACTTTTTGTATTTAATGTTTTTATTTTTTCCTGTAATACATGCTTTAAGATCATTTATGCTATCAAAATTTCCTATTGATACCATTTTATCTGCTTTTAATACTATTTTACCTTCTTTTGTTTTAGGTTTTGAATAAGAAAAATTTCCTATTTTATTTATGTTTGTAGTTTCAATTATATAATCTATATATTTTTTATCTATATTTTTTATCATCTCAAAATTTTTTAGTTCTAATACATTTTCGTTATAATTTTGAAATATTCTTACTGGGAATGGATACATATGGTGAATGATTCCATCTATTAAATCATAACTGTATTGAAAATTATCAAATATTTCTTTGTACCATATTAATGAATTGATTACGCTTTCTAATGGATGTCTAAATCCATGTTTATTTGATATTTTTTTGGCTTTTTCTTTTATATTATTTTGCCATGGTTTGGAATATAAATCATGCATCATTGCTATATATAGCACTAATTGAAGATTTACTTTTTCTTGATTCATTTTACATAATGAATACGTTACTACAGTTACTTGTAGTATGTGATATCCTAAAGTAATTTTTCCATGATGCATAAATTTACAAGTCATTCTATTTTGAAATTCTTTATGACTAAATATTTTATTTATAATACCAAAAAGCTCATTTTTTTCATAACTAGTTAAATTATATTTATCCATTATTTTATTTAATTTTTTCTTATTTTTATTTATATTTGACATATTTTCACCAATCATTTTTTATATTATAAACATAGTATATCATAATATTAGTATTTATTTTAATACGAAGCTTTAACACGAATGCAATACTTTTTGAGCAAAACAAAAGAGATATAATTATCTCTCAAACAAGATTTAAAATAAGGCAATTAATACAATTTAATCTAGTTTTATAACACTTAATTTTGCATTTATTGTTCCATCAAATATTAAATCTGTATCTTGATCTGTAGTTATAACTAATGTCACTTCATCATCTTCAGTTAATGTGAATAGGGTTGAACCATTTATACTGCTTATTGAATTTGCTTTACCTTCACCTTTTATTACACTAGCCGGAGCTTTAACTCCATTTGCTTTCACATTTACTATATAATTTGTAAATATGGCATGCCCTGTTTGTTCTAATGGAATTATTGTTTTAAAATTTGCTTTGTTTTACTTAATAGTCTATCAAAATCTGGCACATAATTCTTGTACTGTATAACTTTATATTTTTCATATTCATTTTCCGCTTTTTCGACTGCTTGCTTATGTGAGATTTTTCCTTTTCCTTCTAAAATTTCATAATGGAAAACTTTTAGGGCATTTTCTACTTCATTTTTCTAATCTTCCATATACATTGTTATACTTCTTTCTGCATTATTTTCAGCGATATTCAAAAATTAGTTTACTAAATTATTTAAATTTTTAATTTCTTGTTCATTTAAATAGTTCTTGGCAATAATTACATCAGATTTTAAAATCTTCCCATCAGGTTAATTTTCCCAGGTAATAAGTCCCATATTTTCTTCTTTAGAATCCACCCTCTTATAAACTATTTCAGCAGCGGTGTTTCCAGTAATTGCATAATGAAATTTATTTTGAATAGTTTTATAGAAAGTTATTGCCGTATCACTATTTTTAGGATATATTTTTATCAAAATCTTCATTAATTATTTCTAGTATTTCCTCTTCTATTTTTCAGATATTATTTTATACAGTTATAACACCCTAAAAAAAGATATAACACTATAATTTTTTCATTAACCATTCATTAAGATTACTTAAAGACTCATGAATCTTTGTTAATAATATTGCTTCTATAATAATCAGAACAAACGATAATAAAAACATTAGACTATGCCATTGGTCTTACCGATAAAAAGGAATCCTTAAATAATAAAATCAATAAATATTTAATTGGAATCAATATAAAAAATTTAAGACTTAAACAAAATTTATCACAAAAAGAGTTTGCTAAATCAATAAATACAACACAATCTGTTATCTCTGCATATGAAAAAGATCATACTTTAATTCAAACTTCATTCCTATATGACATATGTAATAGATATAAAATTTCTTCTGATAAAATTATATATTAAAAGATTAAAACTCTCAGTTTTAATTTTTTATGAGGACTTATTTAAGTCATTTTTTGTCTAATATTAATCACTTACCATACTATATTTGACAAAATCGCATTCAATAAAATCTATTATTCAATTTTTTATTACATAAAAAGAGGAATTATGATTTGCTCTTTAAATATGTTTCTACAACATTTGATATTCTGAAAAATTCCAATTCTAGTTCATGAAAATTATTAAGTACATAATCTTGATCATTTTCTTTACTTTTCATTTCGTGATTGTAGGATAATTCAGCAAGTTTATCAAATCCAAAATATTTTGAATCACTTTTTAATGCATGAACTGCTATTGCATAGTTTGGCATATCATGTCTTAATTTAAACAATTTTAATTGTTCAAATTTATTTTGAGATTCTTTAAACCAATCAGATAACATATCATTATATGTCTCTAAATCGCCCAAAAGTTCTATACCTTTTTTATAATTAACACCATTTTCTAGTAAATAATTCTCATCAATTATTTTATTTGATGTTTTATCAGAAATACCTTCAATTTCTTCTTGACCTACAATTGAATTATTAACTTGAGATTTTCCTTTTTCCACTTTTGTCAACATATCACTATTGTTAAATACAATATCTAATTTTTGTTTCATTTGTTCTTTGTTAAATGGTTTAGATATATAATCGATAAATCCTTCACTCACATATTTTTCTTTAGCCCCAGCTACTGCATCTGCCGTAAGTGCTATTACAGGAATTTTAAAATTAGGATTTTCTTTTAATCTTTTTATTGCTGTTTCACCACTCATATTAGGCATCATTATATCCATTAAAATCAAATCATATTCATTTCCAACAACAACTTTATTCAAACATTCAAGTCCATCATAACATTCATCTATTTCAAAATCAAAATCTGAAATTGCTCTTCTTGCTACTTTAATATTTAATTTATTGTCATCTACAATTAATATCTTTCTGTGTCCATAATCAATATTATATGTTTTACTTTCTTCAACTTTATTATTTAATAATTTTGATGCTGTATCCATTATTTCTTTTTCAGTCATTGGTCTTTGAAATTTACTAACTTTTTGTGGAAGATTTATTACAAAAATTGATCCTTTTCCAAATTGACTACTTACATTAATTGTTCCACCCATCATTTCAGTTAATGCTTTAGTTATTGCAAGTCCTAGTCCTGTTCCTTCAGTAGTAGTATTTTTTTCAATGTCTAATCTTTCAAATTTTGTGAATAGTTTTGATATATACTCCTTTTTTATCCCTCTTCCTGTATCTTGACACGTAATTATTAAATTAGATAATCTCTTATTATAATCATTAACACATTTAACATTTAAATTAATTTCACCTTGTTCTGTATATTTAATTGCATTTGTTAAAATATTATTAACAATTTCTTTTACATGAACTTTATCGCCTATTAATTCATAAGGCAAATCATCTGCTATGCTTAAATTAAATTTAATATTCTTCTCACCAATTCGAGTTGAAGTAACTTTGCACATCTTTGTAATACTATCTCTAAAATCATAAGGATTTTCTACAATTTCTAGTTTTTCAGATTCTATCTTATTTATATCAAGTATGTTTCCAACTATCTCTAGTAAAGTTTGTGATGCATTCATAATATCATGTGAATTTTCTATTACTTCAGGAGGGCATTTTTCTTCATAAGATAAATTATCTTCTGATAATCCAACTATTGCATTTAATGGAGTTCTTATTTCATGAGACATACTTGACAAAAAATCACTTTTTGCTCTATTTGCTTTTTCAGCTTGATCTTTTGCAAGTTCTAATTTTGCAATCATTTTTAAATCAGGATTTTCTATTGTAAAATACATTAAACAACAAATTAAGCTTTCCATAGCTGTTGTTATTACTAATTCAGGATGTTTCATTTGAATAACCATAACACCTAGTCCAAATAACAAATATAACCAAATTGGTAAAACTTTTTTATTTAAACCAACACTTTTTCTTTTTACAATTAAAATTATAAATATAACTAAACTTAATACACCAGATAAACAGAAAACTATTTGAACTGCTGGACCATAGGTATAATAAATTCTTTGAGCAACATCTCTATGTAAGCTATATGGAAGCACAAATACTACAATAGTTATTAATATATCAACTATTAAAGTTATTATATTGGCAATTTTTTTGTGTTTAAATGAAATTTCAATTAAATAAAAAATTAGTAGTGATATAAAAATAATAAAATATACTAAATATAATCGTAATACAAAATCACTTATAATGGTAGGTATTACATCATATTTATATGATACAAAATCACAGAAGAATTGTAATACTAATCCAACTAAATTTGAAATAAGAATACATTTATATATTTTATTTTCTCCATTATCTAATCTTGTCTTTGAAAAATATAAAAAAAACAAGGCAACAACATACACAAAACTAAAAATTATTAACCATGTAAGATTTGAAATAACCATAAATTCACTCCTTTATATTAACATTTTACCACACAAATACTTCATTTTTTATAATTTTTCAACTATTTTATATAAAAAAAATCTCCTTAACGAGATAATTTTTTTTGTTTGTTTTCATTAATAGTGTTGTTGATTATCACAAATCCATCTTTTTCTTGTTTAATTTTGGCTACATCTCTTTTACCTGATTTAGCATACGGAAATGATTCTCTTATTTTAAATCTACATGGTACCATATTTTTATTGTTTGTCTTTTCATAAATGTGTTGTTGAATATCATGTAATTTATCTTTCAAATAATTTGGTGTACCTTCCATTGCTTTTTGAATATCTTCATTAAAGATTAGATGTACTGCTAACTCTTTTGTACCATTATTATCAAATTCTAATACATCACATATTTTAACATAGTCTAATTCCATTATAATTTGTTCTATATCAAAATTGTATATTTTCTCTTCATTTATCATTGAATAATCAGATGCTCTACCTTGAACAAATAAATTACCCTTTTCATCAATATATCCAATATCACCCGTACAATTCCATTTTGTACCATTTTTATCTATATGAAAATATTCTTCAGTTGCCTTTTCATTTTTGTAATACCCTAGCATACTACATGGAGTATTAGCTAAAATTTGTCCTCTTTCATAATATGGTAATTCATTAAAATCATCGTCAAATATTCCGATTGTAACTCCTGGTAATGGTATACCAACAGAACCTCTAGTACTTTCAGACATTTGTGTTTGTGTTGTTATTGCAGCACCACATTCACATTGCCCATAAGCAACCCTTAATGGTGCAGTACTACCATGTTGTTTAAATACAGTTTCAATTTTAGTAGCAACTTCATCACTTAAAGGTTCACCACCTTCGAATGGGTAATTAAAGAAAGATAAATCTTTATTCTTTACTAGTTTTTCATCTAAAAAACCTTCATACATACTAGTTGGAGCAACACAATAATTTGGTTTTGCTTTAACAATATTCTTAACAAAAACATCTCTTTCAAATCTTGGATCCATAAATACTGATGTCCCATAGGATAATGGTAAATGTATCGATGTACTCAACCCAGTTGAATACCAAGGTGGAATAATTTGATAAAATTTTTGTCCCCTAGATATATCAACACCTGATGCAGGATATGCTTGAATTGAATTTTGAAAACTATCATTTGATAATAAAATTCCTTTAGATGCACCTGTTGTTCCACTTGAATATACCATTGTTAATGGTAAATCTTTTTCATATGGAACAGTTAAACTTTCTTCTCTGTTTCTACCATCTTTAATAAATTGATTCCAATATAATTCATTGCTATGACTATCTAATTTATAACCTTTAGAAATTAATCTTAGTATTGAAGAATTTAAAGTTGGTAAAACAATTATATTTCTTATTCTAGATTGTTTAATTGCATCTTTTAATTCAGGGTAAAATTTATCCATTACTATTAATGTATCGCTTTCACAATCACTAATTCTTGCAATTAAATCTTTTTTTTCAAAGTGTGGTGCTATCATATTTGCAACTGCACCTAATTTTGATAACGCATAAAATGAATAAACAGTTTCTGGTACACCTGCAGCACATATTGTAACAAAGCCGCCTTTTTTCACACCATATTCCTGTAATGCTTTAGCAGTTGCTTCTATGTTTCTAAAAAAAGTTGAATAATTTATTTTGCTACCAAAAAATTCTAATGCTAAATCTTTTGGAAAGGTTGAATTATTATTATAAACTTCTTGATAAGCAGTTCTCTTTGGTATTTCTTTTCCTAGCTCATCTTGATTATAAATTGCAGTCCATGGCTTATCAACAGTTGGATAACCACTTAATTTTAATTCTTCAAGATTTAATAAATCTTGTTTTGCTTTCAATAATTCTTCTTTTGTCATATAAAATTCCCCCTAATATCACTTTATAAGGCCAATGTTTCCCTTTTGTTGTGACATATAATACTATTAAAAAGTTAATTTGTCAAATTGGTTTTATAAGGAAAATTTTTTTCTGAAGTGCAACAAAGTTACATTGAAAAAGACATATAAAAAT
>URRF01000009.1 GCA_900550145.1 uncultured Mollicutes bacterium | reverse complement strand
AAGTATTCTTAATACAGATTATTTAAATATATATTCACATTTAACTAAACATACTTCTATTGAAAGAATTCATCCTGAAGGAAGAAGATTATCTTATGATGTTGCTGAAAAGATACGTGTTCTTAATTATGATGGAGTATATTTACTTAAAGAATCTAAAAGATATTATCCTTATAAAGAAATGCTTTCACATGTTATTGGTTATGTTGGTATTGATAATCAAGGGTTAAGTGGTATTGAGTTACTATATGACAAATACTTAAAAGGTACGGATGGTGGTATTAAGTATTATTCGGATGGCAAGGGTTTAAGATTAAATATGAGTGAGGTTTATGATAAACCTGTTAGTGGAAATAATATTGCTCTTACGATAGATGTTAGAGTGCAAGAAGCTATTGAAAGAGAACTTGATAATGTTGTTACTAAGTATAATCCAGAAAATGCACTTATTATGGCTATGAATCCCAATACAGGGGAGATTATTGCAATGAGTAGTAGGCCTAATTTTGATCCTAATAATTATCAGAGTTATGATATAGAAGCAATTAATCGTAATTTACCAATTTGGATGAGTTATGAACCAGGTAGTACTTTCAAAATATTAACAGTGAGTGCAGCAGTTAATGAAGGTAAGGTAGATTTACTTAAAGATACTTTTTATGATGGCGGTTCAATACAAGTTGAAAATGCTAGAATAAGATGCTGGAAGGCAGGAGGACATGGAGCACAAACATATTTACAAGTAGTAGAGAACTCATGTAATCTTGGTGTTACTACAAGAACATTTTTAAATTTTTTATTACAACTTAAAGAAAGTATATACTACCAGTGATTTTATGCATCATTGTATTATATACCACTCTTAACTTAAAAGAGAGGAAGGCGGAATACTTTTAAAATGTTTAAAAATAATGGTTATAACGTATTAATACTTGATTTTAGTTATATAGATTAATATATTAGAACAATTATTAAAGAATATGAAAAGTATATTGGATACGAAAATAAGTAATTTTACCTAAAAAAGATAAATTAAAGTTTAAAACATATATCGATAAAAAGAATAATGTCATTTTTTTATTTAGTATTATTCACATCTTTATCTCATATAGTTTGATGAGGATGGTATAACATGTATAACACGGATGAAACTTTTATAAAGTGTAGTACCAAACATTTACCTTTAGAATATAAGCTATTAGAATGGCGACTAATTTTAAATAGAGAATTATATGAGAGTAAAGTTATTGATTTAAAAGTTTTTAGTTTAATGGAACAATCAATACTTGGAAGAATGACAAAAATAAAAAATGAATATAAAGACAAGATTAGTGATGGTTTGACTCATTGTAGCATGTCATCATCCTAGTTATCTTGCTTTTTAAGAACATGGGAGGAGTAAATAATGGATATAAAAAGAGCAAGAGAAGATTTAAGAAAGGGAAAAACAATTTATGATATGCAACTTAGAGTAGTTTATTATGCTCGTGTTTCAACAGATAAGGATGATCAGTTAAATAGTTTGGAAAATCAACAAAACTATTTTGAAGAGATGATAACAGAAAATAAAAACTGGGTATTCTGTGGTGGTTATATAGATGAGGGAATTAGTGGAACTGCTGTAAAAAATAGGGAAAGATTTTTAAAAATGATTGAGGATGCTACTTTAGGAAAAATAGATATGATAGTTACAAAAGAGATATCAAGATTTTCAAGAAATACTGTTGATAGTATAAAATATACAGAGTATTTATTAAAACAAGGTGTTATTGTATATTTTTTATCTGATAATCTAAATACAATAGGGGAAGATTCGGAGTTTAGGTTAACAATTATGTCAAGTTTGGCTCAAGATGAAGTTAGAAAACTATCTGAAAGAGTTAAATTTGGTGTTAACAGAATGATTAAAGATAGAAAACTTATTGGTGGTAATTTAACTGGATATTTCAAAAAAGATGGAAGATATGAAATTAATCCAACAGAAGCACCAATAATTACATATCTTTTTGAAACTTATGTATCAGGTAAAGTTGGACTTAAAAAGATAGGACAAGATCTTGCAAAAATGGGATACTTAAATTCAAAAGGAGAACCTTATTCTGGGACAACAATGGCAAAATTTTTAACTAATCCTAGATATAAAGGATATTATACTGCTAGATTAACTGAGGTTGAAAATTATAAAACACATAAAAAGAAAAAAGTTCCAAAAGAAAGACAAATAATTGAAAAAGATGATAGAGTTCCAGCAATTGTATCTGAAGAGTTATGGAATAAAGCAAATGAATTACATGAGATGAGAAAAAAATCATCTGCAAGACACATTCTAAATTCTGAAAAATCATTAGAGAATTCAAAATATAGCTGTTTATTATACTGCAAGGATTGTGGAAATGTATTTATAAGGGCTGGTGGAAGTAATAGAACAAACAATCCTACATGGTTCTGTAAAAAATATAAGGAAGAAGGTGTTGGTGCCTGTGCTTCACCAATCTTAAGAGAAGATTATCTAGACAAGATATTTATCCAAATATTTAGTGATTTTATAGATAATAAAAAAGAATATTTAAATGGGGTAATAAATGAATATGAAAATATTATAAGCAGTAATAAAAGTTCAGATAATGTTGAAAGCATAAACAATCAAATCATAAAAATAGAGAATCTTAAGGATAAATTATTAGATTTAAGTACTAAAGGAATGATTGATGATTTAGAGTTTAAAAAAAGAAATGATAAGTTTAATAATGAAATTAATTCTTTAAGAGCAAAAGCTGATAGATTAAATAACCATGACTCTGAACTTATTAAATTAAATAAAAAGATAACAGAAGTTAGAAATACACTTACTTTAAAAGTTAATCTACAAAATGAGCTACCTAATTTGATGAGAATATTGGTTGAAAGAGTAGAAGTTGAAAAAATAAATGGCGATAGAAAACATGTAAAATTAATTATTTACTTTAACTTTAATACTGATACAATATATAGAGAATTAGAAATTGATAACAAAAGAAAAAGCTTGAGTTATCAACTTTTTATTTAGTAATATGTTCCCATATTGATAAAGAGATTTAAAATAGTGGGTACAAGAACATTTTTTAGATTTATTGTATTAAAATAAATATGTTTATACTATTTTAAATTATACCAAGATATTATTTAATAAATTGATGCTGAATTATTAAATTTATCAATAAAAAAACTTTTTTCTTTATAAATTCATCGATTATTTCACTATGTTCTGTCATAATATCAAGCTTCTTTTACTGATGCATAAACCCAATATATATATAATGTGCAACTAACACTACATATATATAAAAGTCGTTGACATTTAATAAAAATAATGGTAGTATACGCACAAAGTTTACAAAATGAGACATTTACATTTTTGATAATTTTAAAGAGGAAATATTGTTGGTATCCATAAACCTTGTGTTTTTAAAGGTTTTAAGAAATTTGGTGAGGAAAAATGGAAGACAAAGATATAATTACAATAATGGGACCTTCTGGTGCAGGTAAAACAACTATCGGAAATATGATAGTAAAAATTTATGATTATGGTGTACCTAGACATTGCACTACAAGGAAACAAAGAGCAGACGATCAGCAAGGATTTTACAGATATTTAGAGCATAATGAATTTAAAAAATATGCTGATGATGGTAAATATTTATTATGGAGTGGGGATTCAAAAGTAATTTGTAAAGAAAATGGTACATTTTATGGTATTTTATTAGAAGATTGTGAAGAAAAATTACTTGAGAAAAAGAAAATAATTCTTTATGTTTCTTATAAAGATTTAGAAGCAATAATTAATTTAAGAGAGAAATTAGGTAAATTGGGAATTAGTGTAAAAATGATTAATTTAACATACTCTAATTTTTCAAATATGAATGATAGATTAATGAATGATCCATTAAGAAATCATACAAAAGAAGAATTATCTAGAAGAATTAATAGTGCATATTCTGACGAGTTGTTGTTTGGTAAAAATGTTGAAAAAAATGCAGATGTTAGATTGTATACTGATACTATATCAGTTCAAGAAACATTTGATATAGTATCAAAAAAATTAATCTTAAGAAAGTAAAATTATTAATTTTATAGAAGTGAGGGAATATAATATATGAGAATTTGTTTTGTACACGAAGAATATCCTGAAGAAACTAATTTTGGTGGAATAGCTACATATCAAAAAAATATGGCTGAAGAATTAGTTAAACAAGGAAATCAAGTGTTTGTTATATGTAGAAGTTTGAAAGAAAATAAGAAATATGTTGAGAATGGTGTTAATATAACAAGGATATTTGTGGAGCAAACAAAAAATCAGATATGGAATTATGAAGAATATAGGAGATTAGTAGCAAAAGAATTGAAAATATTACAAGACAATGACAAAATTGATATAATTGAAGTTCCAGACTGGGGTGCTGAAACAATCTTTTTTGAGAAATATCGTAAGATACCTATTGTTGTTAGACTTCATACTCCGTTAAAAGTATGGTTAAAATATAATAAAAATAATTTTGGTAAAATCACTAAAAAAATGCTAAAATGGGAAAATTATATGATTAAACACGCTGATTTAGTTACTTGCTGTTCTCAAGTTTTAAAAGAAATAATAGTTAAAGATTTCAAAATGTCACCTAATGATATTTTTGTAATTCCAAATCCTGCGAATATAAAGAATTTCTACCATGATAAAAATATTAAAAAAAATGATGAATTATTATTCATTGGGAGTTTAGAAGAAAGAAAGGGTGTAATTGTTCTTGCAAAAGCATTAAATGAAGTATTTAGAGAATATCCCAATCTTAAAATTAAATTTATTGGTAAAGATACTACAAGAAACAGTAAGAATATTTCCACAATAGAATATATAAAAGAGTTAGTTGACACAAAATATCAAGATAACCTTATATTTGTAGGACAAATTCCTAATTATGATTTAAACTTATATTTGAATCAAGCAAAAGTAGGTATATTCCCATCACTATTTGATAACTTTCCTTATGTAATATTAGAATCCATGATCACAGGAATTCATATTATAGGAAGTAAAAATTCAGGTATGGTGGAGATGTTAAATGACGATACATCTATATACAATACTGGAGATTATTTAGATTTGGCAAAAAGAATTATAGAAAAATATAAGTTAAGTAATAAAAGTAAAATTAATAAAAACAATATAAAAAGAGTTAAAGATATATATAATTCTAAAAGTGTAGTTACAAATATAATAAACTTTTATAAAAAGGCAATTAATAATTATAAACCATTTGTAATTAAAGAAATGTCAAATGTTTTATCTAAGGCAAAAATAGATGATAATATAAAGTCAATAGTAAAAATTGATAAAGGAGTTGCAAACACTGTATATAAAGTAGTTACCCAAAAAGATGAATATGTAGTAAAAAAATATAATTATAATTATAATTTTAAATTATCTGATAAGTTATATTCTATATATAAAAAAAATAATATTAAAGTTTGTAAACCAATAAATAATAAACCAATAGAAATAAATGGAAATATCTACAATGTTTTTGAATACATAAAGTGTAACAGAATTATAAAAACAAATATTGATTATGCAAATATAATTGGTCTAAATAAAAAAACTACATTAAAAAGTACTTTAAAAGAAAAATGTAATAATTATTATAATTATTTACTTCTAAATAATGATAAAGAAAAATTATTATATAATGACATATCTTATGTATTAGGAATATTTTCTACTATAAAAGATATGAAAATATTAGATGAAAAAAGCATAAATCACGGTGATATATCAAAATCAAATATTATATTTAATAAAAAAGATTATTATATTATTGATTTTGATGAAACCTGTGTAACAACACCATTATATGATTTTGCTGTAATAGTTGTCAAAAACTTTATAGATAATGGTTGTATAAATATTAAAAAATATTCTAAACTTAGAAAAGAAGTATTACAAAAGCTAGATTGCTATGATAATACTGATTTTAGTAATATTGTTAAATATTATTTATGCAAGATTTTATTAGAAAAATTTTATTTATATTATACAAATAAAATTGATTTATATAGTTTTGAACAGCAAAAAGATAATTATAAAACATATTTAGAAATATTAAAGAAATTTAATTCAAATATATGTTAGTTTTGGATTGAAAAGGAGTAAAAAAAGTTGAAAATGTTATAATGTTTGAGGAGGTAATTTTATATGAAAGAAATGTGGGATTTATACGATAGAAATCGTAAAATGTTAGATAGAAAGGCAGAAAGAGGTACAAAATTAAGTGATGATGAATACCATTTAGTTACAAATGCTTGGATTAGAAATACAGAAGGAAAATTTTTAATTAGTCAAAGAGTAGAGTGGAAAGCTCACCCATTAATGTGGGAATGCACAGGAGGATCAGTATTAATGAATGAAGATACTTATCAAGGAGCAATCCGTGAAGTAAAAGAAGAACTTGGAGTTGATATAAGTAATGCACCTTATGCGTTTGTGGGCTCTACAACAAGATATTTTAAAAATTGTCCTGATATTGTAGATGTTTATATTTTTGAACTTGATGTTTCAATTGAAAATGTAGTTATTCAAAAAGAAGAAGTTAATGATGTTAAATGGATGACTAAAGAAGAAATAATGGAAATTTATAATCAAGGTAATTTTGAAACTACCAAATTTATTTTAGAAGTATTAAACTTTGATAGAAAGTTAAATAATCCTAAAAATATATAAAATATTATAAATTAGGGGATATTAGTATGAATACTAAAGAGTTTGAATTAGAAAAAGAAAAATTATTTAAAACAATTGAAATAATTAAAGATATATTAGTTGACAAAGAAGAAGAATTAAAAAATCTTTTTAATAATTTTATTGGTGATAGAGAAGAATTATGGAAAATTGCAGATATGAAAAAAATACATATAAGAAATTTAAAAACGTCTGTTAATAAGCCATATTTTGCAAGAATAGATTTTACTTCCGATGAAGATGGAAAAGTTAGCGCTGTATATATTGGTAAAAATGGAGTAATAAAAAATACAGATATTATTGTTACTGACTGGAGAGCTCCTATTAGTTCACTATATTATGATGCAGAAATAGGAAGATGTAGTTTTGAAGCTCCAAATGGAACAATAAGTGGTAATATGTCTTTAAAAAGACAATTTGAAATAGAATTGGGTGAATTACAAGAATATTTTGATGTAGATTTAGTTTCAAATGATGAACTCTTACAAAAATATTTAAATAGTAATAATGATGCAAGATTGAAAAGCATTGTTTCAACAATTCAAAAAGAACAAAATGATGTTATTAGAAAAAAAATATTTGATAATATAATAATTCAAGGTGTAGCAGGATCAGGTAAAACAACTGTGGCATTACATAGAATTGCTTATCTTGTATATAGTTATATGAAAACTATAAAACAAAACCAATACTTAGTTATTGGACCAAATCCAGTATTTTTAAAATATATAAAATCTGTTTTGCCTGATTTAGATGTTTCTAGTGTAGAACAATGTACATTTGAACAATTTGCACAAATGTACATTGATGAAAATATTTCTGTTAATTCATCAGATAAAAAGGTTATTGATAATATTGAAGGTAAAAATAATAGTGATGTAGACAAGTTTAAATGTTCTATTAAATATAAAAAAATGATTGATAAATTTCTTAAAATATACTTTTATAGTATAACATCAAAGTCACTTATGTTAGGAAATTTTGAGGTTATACCTCAAAATATAATGAGAGAGATATTCGAAGGTACAGAAGAAGTGTATTCTAAAGATTTAAACAACAAAATAGAAATTACGATTGATAGATTATGTAAATATATAGAAAATAATTATGATTTTATTACTTCACGATATAACAACTATTCTTTTGAATTATTTAAGAATGTACAAACTGATGAAGAAAAAAATAAAATGAGAAATATGTTTTCTAAAGATAGAACAGAATTAAGTAAAAATTGTAGAAGTATATTAAGAAAATATTTTAATAAATCAAAAGTTAGTACAATTAAACTTTACAAATTATTTATTAGTTCAATTAATGATTATGATATATATAACTATAATAATATAAGTGAATTAAAAAGAAAAACACAAAAAAATATAAAAAACAATTCTTACGATTTTGAAGATTTATCGGCCTTAATTTATATTAAGACGGCACTTGGCCTAAATAAAAATTATGAAAGAATTAAACATACTGTTATAGATGAAGCACAGGATTTAGGCGAATTTAATTTTTATGTTTTAAAAGAAAGCTTACCTGCATCAACTTTTAGTATTTTTGGTGATTTAGCACAATCAATTTATGATTATAGAGGAATAAATAATTGGAATGAAGTCAATGAAGTTATGTTTAGTGGAAATGGTGAGATTGTTAATTTTAATAAAAGTTATCGTACAACTGCTGAAATAATGGAAAGTGCTGATGATGTTTTAGACAGCATTGGATTAAGTCGTTCGGATATGGTTGTAAGACACGGAAATCCAGTACAAGTATCTGAAATTGAAGATGCTAATAATATACCTGAGTATATTGCAGAAAAAATATGCGAGTATAAAGAAAAAGGTTATAAAACAATTGCAGTTATAAGTAAAACTGATTTATTATCAAATTATATTAATAAAGCTTTAAAAATGTTTGGAATTAATATTCCGAATGTAACAGCAAATGATGATTTAATCGATGAAAAATTTAGAGTTTGTACTATATCTAACCAATTGGCCAAAGGATTGGAGTTTGATGCAGTAATACTTAATAATGCTAATGAAGAAATATATTCCTCTAATAGTAGTTTGGATATGAAACTATTATATGTTGCTTTAACTAGAGCATTGCATGAATTAGATATTGTATACTCAGGAACAATAACAAAACCATTATCTGGTAATTTAAAAAAAAGTAATATGCTAGTTCTTAAAAGAAAAAAATAAAATTAAGATTTAAGCATAAAAATAAAAGAACTAGAAAATTTATATTATTAAGAAATATAGGTAATACAGTTGAAGGAATTAAAATTAGATGGGTAAATTAAAGTGCTTAAATGCACTTTTTTTATAAATAATATTATTAGTTGAAAGAGTAGAAGTTGAAAAAATAAATAGTGATAAAAACATGTAAGCTAATTATTTACTTTAATTTTAATGTTAATACAACATATATTGATAACAAAAAAAGCTTGAGTTATCAAGTTTTTATTAAACGATATTTTCTCATACTGATAAAGAAATTTAAAACAGTGGGTACAAGAACATTGAAATTGATTGTGGTGAGAATAATAACTTTTTATGTTCTGATAGTAACACCAAGCAACCCTGGATTTGTAACAATGGGACAAAAATTAGGAAAAGAAAAATTGTTTAAATATATAAATAATTTTGGCTTTGGAACAAAAACAGGAATAGATTTAAATGGAGAAGGTAGTGGAATATTATTTAAATTAGATAAAGTAGGTCCTGTTGAACTTGCAACAACATCTTTTGGCCAAGGAGTAAGCGTAACCCCTATACACCTTACTGTCTAATAAATGATATCACAAAAATCACTAGAGGAATAAGTAGTAAATATACTAAAAAGTATGATGTTAGGTTTAATTATAATTGTTTTGTAGAAATATAAAATGTTACTTTTAAAATTAAAATACCAAAATAATAATTAGAAAAGTAACATAAATATAATAAATTTTATTTTTTTAGGAATTTTAATTAGTTTTTCCTAAAAAATAAAAATGATTTGTTTTAATCGCTATAGAAAAATGTATATGTAATTTACAAAGTGATTAAAGTGTGATATATTATAGGTGTAAATTATTCAAAGAAAGGAGTGTGATTAAGATGAAAAATTTACAAGTTATAAATAATGCAGAATTAATCACTACTCCTAATTTATTAAACTTTTAGGAATATTCTTTTAGATTATAAAATTAATTCTGCATTATGCAGAATTTTTTTGTTAGGAGGATATTAAAATGATAATGAAATTAAATATTAATGATAGAACAGCACTAGCTATCAAAAATAATACTAAAAGAGTAGAGATTAGAGCAAATAAAGAAAATAGTGAGCATGATTATGGCAAGTTAAGACAAAACGATATTATAGAATTTACTAGTAATAATTTAGGTGTATTTTATGTTAAAGTTAAAGAGATAAATCATTATAATTCATTAGAAGAACTTTTTACTTTAGAAGGTACAAGATATACAACTTCATCTACTAATGATAAAGAAGAAGCAATTAGAAATATTAGTAAACTTGATGGATATCAAGATGCTATTAAGAAAAATGGTGTATACGCTATTCATATAGAATACTTATATAGTGAAAATACTGCTTGGGAAGAATTATATGAAAAGGCAAAGAGTGTTAGAAATCCAAGAAATGTATCAGGTATGATTAGTGCAGGACAAGTTGGCGCAGCAATATTAACTAAAAATCATAATATTTATACTGGAGTATGTATTGATACAGCTTCAACACTTGGTATGTGTGGAGAGCGAAATGCTATTGCCAATATGATTACAAATGGAGAAAATGAGATTATTAAACTAGTATGCGTTGATTCTAAAGGTAATGTAGGTTCACCGTGTGGGGCATGTAGAGAATATATGATGCAACTTTCTAAGAATAGTAAGGATATTGAGATACTAAAAAATATTGATACTAAAGAAATAGTGAGATTAGAAGAATTAATTCCTGATTGGTGGGGTAAGACACGTGTATAATAAACTTAAAAGATGACATTTAGGATAGATGCAGATAAATTAGTTGTTCTTGTTTTAAACGGTAAGAAGACAGCAACAACATCTTTGTTTGAATTTGATAGTTTACCTATAGTAGGTGATGTATCTATACTTACTGATTCAAATAATAATGATATGTGTATATTAGAAACAAAAGAAGTTATTGTAACTGAATTTAAGAATATTACTTGGGATTTAGCAAAATTAGAAGGAGAAAATAAATCTTTAGAAGAATGGATAAAAGTTCATATAGATTACTTTAGTAAAATAAATACTAATTTTAATGATAATACTAAAGTAATATTTGAAGTAATAGAAAAATTTAAGTAGAAAGGAGAGACAAACATGAAGATATTATTTATATCAGATATACATGGTATTAATATTAATTTAAAAAAAATAGAAAAAGTTATTGAAAAAGAAAAAATAGATAAATTAGTAGTTCTTGGTGATTTATATTATGCCGGCCCTACGTATAATCAAAAGTATGAAGTTAATAGTATGAATGTTAAAGATACATTAACTAAATATTCAGATAAAATTATTTGTTTAAAAGGTAATTGTGATTCAGACGTTGATATTAAAGCAAGTGATTTTCCAATTTGTAATAATTTAGCTTTAATATGTGTAGATGGGTTAGATATTTATTTAACTCATGGTAATGAATATAATTTAGAAAAGAATAGAAAATTTAACAGAAAAGGTATATTGGTATATGGTCATGAACACATACCTTATATAAAAAAAGAAAAAGATATGGTATATATCAATGTTGGTTCAATATCTATACCTAAAGAAAACAATAATCCTACATATATGATGTATGAAAATAGAAAATTTACTATTTATGATATAGAAGAAAATATATTTGATAGTATAGAAATATAAAATGGAGGATGTAAATGAATTTAATTGGTAGTAGAACTATAGAAACTGAAAGATTAATATTAAGAAGTTCTAAGATGGAAGAACAAAAAAGATTATGGGAGATATTAATGATTCCAGAAGTAAATAAATGGTATTTAACAGGTGCCAAAAAACATGCTAATAATCCTAGCCACTGGGCTTGGGAGAATCAAGAGAAATTCTATAAATCTAAAGTTGATAAAGCAGATAATAATGATGTATTTGTATGGAGTGTATTTTTAAAACCAGAATATACGAATAGTGGTTATGAAGAAGTAATTGGACAAGTATCTGCTCAAGAAAATGGAGAAGATATTACTATTCGTGATGTAGGTTGGTATATGGATCCGGCTTATCAAGGAAAATGCTATGCAACAGAAGCTGCTAAAGCAATGATAGATTATATGTTTAGCGAAGTAGAAATAAATGGTATTTCTTCAGGTGCTGTAAAAGATAATATAAGATCTTGTAGAATGTTTGAAAAATTAGGGTTTAATAAAATTGGTGAAATAGAAGAAGAGTCACCTTATACATTTTATGATGGAATATTAACTTTTTCTAAATACGAATTAACTAAGGAGTATTATTTTAATAATGAAAATAATAGAGTACGAAGATAAATATTTAGAAGATGTTAAAGACTTGTTAGTTGAACTTGAAAAGTATATTTTATCTATTGATAAAGATAATTTAGATCAACTACATCCAGAATATAGAGAAAAAATGGCAATTTTAGATTTAGAAGAAGTTAAAAATAATAATGGTAAATGTTATATAGCAGTTGAAAATGATAAAGCAGTAGGTTTAATTATGGGATGTATTTTTCCATATGATGAATATGATTATCTTGATTATAAATGCCCTAAAAGAGGAGAAATAACTGAATTAGTAGTTTCCAAAAATGTAAGAAGTAAAGGTATAGGCAATATGCTTATGAATAAAATGGAAGAATATTTTAAATCATTGGGTTGTGAATATATTTTAGTAGATGTATTTGCTTATAATGATAATGCTATTAAGTTTTATGATAAAAGTGGATATCATTCAAGAATGTATACAAATATAAAAAAGATTGGGGATTAATATGACATTTAAAGAATTTTATATATCAGATAAAAATGGTAAAAGTAATTGTGTGATAAGAAGCTTATGTAAGATTTTAAATAAAGAATATAATGATGTTTATAATGACTTATGTAAAATTGCTGAAGATTTAAAGTGTGATTCATTTAATGATATACCAGTATTTGAAAAATATATGGAAGATAATAATATTTTTAATATTGACTATAATAAAGATATTATGATTAAAGATTTAAATTTGAATGATAATTCATATGTTGTGTTTTGTTGGAATAAGAAAGATTATTATCATATGATTTCAATTATTGATAATGTTATATATGATAAAAATTTTGATTGTATGAATCTATATGTTATATCCATTTATAAAAAAAATGAAATATGTCAAAATACTTGATTTTTATTAAAAAAAGTAATAGAATAAGTGATAAATTAATTCGTGGTAGTTGTGGAGGAGGAGGGCCTAGTTTTATAGTCTCTCTTTTTTGCTTATAAATGAATATAACAAGGGCTGGTGGTTATATGAAAAAGGTAAGTATTATAATACCAATATATAATGGAGAAAGATATATTGATAAATGTCTTGATTCTATTTTTAATCAAACATGTGATAATTATGAAATTATTGCTATTGATGATAATAGTTGTGATAATTCTTATAAAACACTTATGCAATATAAGGATAAAATAAAACTGTACAAAATATCTAAACATGATCCAGGTGCTGTAAGAAATTTTGGATTAACTAAATGTACAGGGGATTTAATTATTTTTTTAGATATAGATGATACTATTAATCAAAAATTAATTGAAACTATTAATGAATACGATGATGTTGAATATGATATGCTTAGATTTCAAGCGGTTATGATTGATAATAATAAGAATATTGTGGAAGAATTTGTTACTAAAAATATTGGAATATATAAAGGCCTTGATTTTTTAAATTTATGTGCAGTTAATAATGAAATATATAGTCCTTCTTGGCTATACTGTTATAGTAGACAGTTTTGGGAGAATAACAATTTTAAATTTTTACAAGGTAAAACACAAGAGGATTTTGGCCTAACTTCTTATCAATTGTACAAAGCATCTACAGTTATATCGATTCCATATATTGGATACTATTATTACAAATCAAATAATAGCATTATGAGAAATGATGACTATGAAAAAATCAAAAAGAAAGCAATGGATGTCTTGTATCATACAGAATCACATTATAATAATTTTATTCTAGATATTCCAGATTACAACATAAGAAGAAACATTATTAATTATTTTATAAACGTATTAGAGCATAAGAAAGAATATTTAGATACTGATGATAAAAAAGAATATGACAGTATTATAAAAGTTAAAAAGAAAGAATGGTTTTAAAATGAATGTTAAATATTTTTTAGATAATTATTATGATAAAGCAATTGAACTAAAAAAGAATTTTAAGATAACAGAAGACAAAAACTGGAACGCTATTACAGTTCTAGGCGAGATGAATACACAACTAGGACATTTTTGTTTACTTATGTTAGAACATAAAGAATATAAAGAAGTAGGAAGAAATATTTATGATATTGGAGATGAATTATCTGATATTGTACTTCAAATAGTAGCGCTTGCATGGAAACTTAAATTAAATTTAAAAGAGTACGAGTATAATTATAAAAAAGTAGAGTTTTCATCTATAAATGATGCAATATTATCATTCAATGTAGTATATGGGCAAGTGTCAGAAATAATACTTGAAAAATATAAATATAGACATTATAAAATTAGATATGAATTTTCAAAAGTGAATGATTTTATATTATATAAACTTGCTAACATGTTGGAAATTATATTTAATATAGCTAATGTCTTAAATGTAAATATGGCTCATGAATTTGATTTAATGCTTAATGATGCCAATAAGTTTTTAGATAGATTTGCTAAAGTAAAAGAAGCAAAATTTTATCCAATTGTAGATGTACATGCTACATGGATGGTACTTAATCCTGTTCAAGGATGCCCAAAACAATGTAAATATTGCTTTTTAAGGGAAAGAAAGCTTAATTTAGTACAACCAAAGGTGTTAGCATCTCCTGAAAATGCTGTTAAGTTGCTATTAAAAAGTAAATTTTATATAAAAGATATTCCACTATGTTTATTATCTCAAACAGATGGTTTTTCTACACCAGATAATATTGAATATTTAAAACAATTAGTAACTATATTAATGGAAAAAAATGTTGAAAATCCAATTGTATTTATTACTAAATGTAAAATACCAGAAGATTTTATAAAATTTATAGATAATTATGAAAAACAAGGTAAAAAATTTATATTCTTTTTAAGTTATTCAGGATTTGATAAAGATATAGAAGTTGGAGTAAATAGAAAAGATATAGAAAATAATTTTATTACATTGCATAAGTATAATAAAACTATTATTCATTATTGGAGACCATTTATGCCTTCTAATAGTAGAAAAGAAGATATAAATAGAATATATAACTTTGTTAAAAAATATGCTGTTGCATCTGTAGCAATTGGTCTTAAAATTACAGATGAAATAATAGATCATATTGAATGGAACGAATTAAGGAATCATAGGAAAGAAGCATTAAAAGCAGATAATGTTTGGGATAAGAATGCTTATGAATATGTTTGGAAACATCTTAAAGACGAAAGTGATTATCCAATTTATCAAACTACATCATGTGCCTTAGCAGTTGCTTTATCTAAACCAGATAGAAAGTTCTTTTATAATAGTGACATTTGTAAGTGTAATAAATGTCCTAATTACCAAAGAAATCTTTGTAAAAAAAAGAATGATAATTTAAAAATGGTTAGTAAAAATGATGTAAAAAAACTAATCAAAAAATTAGGAAAAGAAATAGATTTAAAAGATATTGAACTAAAAGATAACATGATAATACTTAGAAATATAATATTGTCTTTGAATGAAATATCATATATTACTGAAATACTACAACATCAGGTATTGGTTATGAAAAAAGAAGATGACTACTACTGGAATACATCTATTAATAATAGTAGTATCTTAAAGGTATAGGAGCAATTATGAAGTGTATTATATTTGCAGGAGGAAAAGGTAGTAGAATTAGAACTGATGAAGATTTTACTCCAAAGCCATTAGTAAAAGTAGGGGATATGCCTATAATATGGCACATTATGAAAATTTATTCTTATTATGGGTTTAAAGATTTTATAATATGCTTAGGTTATCGAATAGATTTGTTTGAAGAATTTTTTAGTACTGTTAATGAAGATTGGAATATTAAATTAGTAGATACTGGTCTTGATACTTGTACTGGTGGAAGATTAAAAAAAGTAGAAAAATATATTGATGATGAAGATTTTGCACTTACATATGCAGATGCCGTATCGGATATAAATATTGATAATCTTATTGAATATCATAAAAAACATAAGAAATTACTTACTTTATCTGTATTTAAGACTAAAGAAAGATTTGGTATATTTGAAATAAAAAACAATAAAATTAAAAACTTTAGGGAAAAAGAATTACGAGAGTGTGAATGGGTTAATGGTGGATATATGATAGCTAATAAAAAAATATTTAGTTATCTAAGTGAGGATTCTGGGCCATTTGAAAGTGAAGTAATTGAAAGACTAATGAAGACTAATGATATCGTTGCATACAAATATGATGGATTTTGGCAATGTATGGATTATAGAGATGAACAAAGGCAGTTAAATAAGTTAATAAAAAATGGAAAAGATGTATGGAGAAAATGGGATGAATAAAATAATAATAGGTAATAAAGATAATAATATTAAATATTGCTTTAGAGAAACTTGTTTTGGAATAGTAAAGAAAAATGATAAGTTTTATATTACATCTAAAGACGGTGACTATTCTTTAATAGGTGGTGGTCTTGAAGATGGTGAATCTCATTTGGAATGCCTAAAAAGAGAATTTATGGAAGAAGCTGGTTTAAAAATTGTAAGTATGAAAGAATTATGTATTATAGATTGCTATTGGTATACTAGAAGTAAAGTTAATATGAATTCTTTAAGTAATATTTATATAGTAGAAGTATCTGATGATGAAAATGAACCATTAGAAAAAAATTCTGAGTTAGTAAAATGTACAAAAGAAGAACTACTTGAACGTATAGTGTTACCATATCAAAAAGAGGCAATAAAAGAATATTTTAAATAAGGTGATTATTGTGCAAGAATTTAATAAAATTTTTGATTCTAGATTTGATAGTATATTTAGTAGATTGTTAGATAAAAAGTATAGAATTGATTTATCTAAATATGGATTTAATCAATACTCATTTATAGATGAACAAGTATTTATAATGTCAAATGTAATAAAAAAAATATCTGATTTGATAATACTTATTCCTAATGTAGAAGTTGATAATTATACTATAAAATTGATAAATATGATAAATACTTCTAATAGTGTAACTGATTTATATAATATGATGGATGATTATCTTATAGATAAGTTAATTGAAAAATATAGATCTAAAGATAAAATAGTATCATATATGATAGATAGGTACATATATAACGGATATTGTTATCATGGCTTTAATTCTTCTTTTAAAGAAAGTATATTAGCTAAAGGACTAAATGGTGATGATACAATATCAACTAAATTAAGAAATATTAATAATATTTTAGAAAAATATGGAATAAGGAATGCCATGACATATAATTGGTCATATAAGGATAATAATTCAATATTTACAACAGATAATTTTGGAGCTGCTTATTATTATTCCTTATTATCGCCAGTATTGCTATCTAGGTTTGTATCTAATGGATTGTATTCTTATAAAGAAGGATATGATAATTTAGCATTTTATATAAAAAATTATGAAGGAGTAATGAATAATATCTCTAAAATGATGTCTGAATATAATATTAATAATGAGGATAGAAATATTATTACTAGTACTGTTAAAGACTTATTAGAAGAATTATTTCAAGATAAAGATAATCTATCAATTGCATTGATTAATAAAAAAAGTATTAATAGGGATAATTCTATTAATACGGATGACCTAAATATTCATGATAGTGTAACAACAATATTAAAACCAAGATATGAAATTGATAGACATGAAAATATTGTTATTGATAAAGATAAAATTGAGATAATTAAGGTAAAAAATTATACAAACTTATTTAATAATTTTAGCTAGAGCTTGTTTACAATTTTTTTCACCAGTGTTTATTGAAAATACATCTATATATGCTGAAATGTAGTCAAGTCTTCTTTCAAATTCATCCATAAGTTTTTGGTATAGATGAAAGATAACTTTACTATCTTTAAAATCATCTTTTCTTCTTTCTAAAAGAATTTTTTTTGAAGCATATAGATATATAATTTTTGTTTCATATTCAGAATATAGTTTTACAAGATTAATAAATTCTTCTTCTGATAATTTAGTAGTACCAGATAAAACCTTACCATAGACCATTTCACTTACAAATGATCTATCACTAACAGAATTAATATCTGAAGTTTTAATAATATTAACATATTTATCATAATGTGATTCACTGGTTAAATTATTATTGATAAGTATATAATTCTTATTTAATAAATCATTTGCAAGAGTAGTTTTACCAGTACCATCAAGACCTTCGATAATTATCATTTTAACACTCCATTTCTTTTGTTACATATACTAACATTAATTTATAAATAATTCAAGTAGAGGTGAATAATATGAAGAAAAAAATAGCATTAATAACAGATGTACATGCTAATGTAGAAGCACTACAAGCTGTTTTATTAGATATGAAAGATAAAAATATAGATACTATTTATTCTTTGGGTGATATAATAGGATTAGGATATGCTCCTAGTGAAACAGTAAGGCTTGCTATTGATAATAATATAATTAATATACAAGGCAATGCAGAAGCATATGTTACTATGGGACCAGATATGTTTCCTTATTTAAAACGTAATAATATTGAAAGATATAATAATGCTATATGGACCAGTGAACAATTAAGTGCTGAAGAATTAGATTATATAAATAATAGTCCAGTATCAGTAGAATTAGTTATAAATGGTAAAAAAATAGGACTTTGTCATTTTCCACTAGATGTTAGATATGATTTTATAGGTGTTTGGAAATATGATGGAAAAAATCCTGAAGGATTTTTAAAAAGAAATACTTCTGATGATATCGAAAAATATAAACCAGAATTATATGAAAATGTTAAAATTGCAGATAAAAATCCATTATTATTTGGTAAAAATATATTTGATTTTGATAGAATTATATATGGCCATTATCATTTTGAAAGAAATCATATTCTTGGAAATGTAATATTAGACTCATTAAATGGTACAGGAGTTGCTATTACAGATAAAGCTATATATTATATATTAGAGAATGGTGCGAAACTAATCAAATATGAAGTACCATATGATTATGAGAAAGTTTTTAGGGAAACTGAGGAAAAAGATTTTCCTAATAAAGATACATTTAAGAAAGTAATAAGTTGGAGGAAATTATGATAGAAGAGTTAGTAGAAATAGCTAGGGAAGATAAAAGAGTAAATATAGATTTTACTATTAATAATAGGATACATTTATTTAGTGCAACAGAACCTAAAAATAAAAAAGTAATAATATATGTGCATGGATTAGGTGGAAATAAGAATTGGATTACTAGATTTTATAAAGATTTATTAAACAATGGTTATGATACTTATAGTATTGATTTGATTTCTCATGGTGAAGATGGAAATGATTTTAAAAAATTTAATTTAAGTAATTGTATTTCCTATTTAAAAGATACCATTAATTATATTAAAGAAAAAAATAAAGATAGTGAAATATATTTATTTGGATCTAGTTATGGTGGATTCGTTATACTTAATGCCTATAAAGAAATAATTGATGATGTAGATAAAATATATTTAATGTGCCCAGCTATTAATTTTTGTGAAATTATGGAAAGAAAAACTGGTAATCTTAATATTGAATATTTTGATGATAATGAGTACTTACCTTTATATAATAATATAAAAATATATAAAGATGCTTATTTGGAGTTTAAATCTGGTGATGAATATATTAAAAATGAAAAATTTAATAATATATTTATTATTCAAGGAGATTTAGATAAAACAGTAGACGTTAATAACGTGATAAAATTTTGTGATAAAAATAAGATAGAATATAAGATAATTCATGAAGGAAAACATGAATTGTATGGATTTGATAACGAGATAGTAGATTTTATATTAAATAAATAATTCTATCTAACAGGGGGAAAAATAATGAGATTTGTTAAATTAGATACTAATGATAAAAATTATTTTAACAATATTAACAAAATTTTTTTAGAAGATGAAACAAGTGTTATTGTCTTATGTAATAATTCTTATATAACTTATCATTCTTATATTGATTCAGTTAAAGTTGGCTATAATCCAATAATAGAAGAAGATAAGATGCAACAAGATATTAAAGAAATAGAAAATGTTTGGAGTAATAATACTTATATAGATAAACATAGATGGAATTATTTATACAAAGATAATGACAAAGTAATTGATTATTTAAGAAGTTTAAATCTCAAAAAAATATACATTACTGGTGAATTATCTAATATTTTATATAGTTATATTAATGTATATGGTAACGATTTTGAGGTAGAAGTAATTGATTATGATTTAGATATAGTAAAAAAATTAATCGATAATAATGAAATAGTATTAGATACTTGTTTAAATGGATTAAAACTCAAAGAAATACTATTTAATAAAAATTTAATAAGTTTAACTAAATTATGTGAAAATGTTGAATATTACTATTTTGTTAAAAAATTATCTAAAAAACTTGATATAACAGTATTTGAATTTCCTAGTACTGATGACATAACATCTTTTAGTTTAGAAGAAAGAAAGAGATTAGATAGTAAAATAGGATATATATATTATTTAAGTAAATACAATATAGACGAAGAAATTACTAAATTATTAAATAGTATTTATGGTGAAAGTTTTATGACAAAATTTTGTGGTTTAGAAAATATTTCTCCTGGTACCATAATACAAAATGGAATATGTAGATTAGCTGATTCAAATAATGAATTTTGTAGAACTATCAATGGTAAAAGAGTTACAACAGATAAAAATAGAGATTATGCTTTTGATATTAATTTTTTAGGTCCTTGTATGGTATATGGAGTTTTAGTAGATGACAAAAACACTATTCCTAGTTGTTTGCAAAGAATAATAAATGAAAATAATAGAGATTATTCTGTTAATAATTATGGATTAAGAGCTATGGAATTTTTTGAACAAGTAAGAATAGCTGATAATATCAATAGTAAACTTAATGATAAATTTATATTTATAGTATCTAAGAAAGAAAATGAAGTATTAAAAAGTATGGGATATAATAGTGCTATATCACTTCTTGAATTATATAATTCAGGAGTATTAAAAAATTACTTTATAGATAAACCGGCACATTGTAATAGTGAAGCTAATGACATGATAGCACGTTTTATTTATGAAAAAATTGAAAAAGAATTAAAGACTGTTGATTCTATTAATCATACTTTAGCAATAGCTATTCCTAATACTAAAAAAAGAAATATATTTGGTAACAATAGATATTTGAATGAATATTTAGAATTTCTTAAGGGTTTAAATATTAATACTAGCAATAATGGTGCAATACTTATGAATTGTAATCCATTTACTTATGGTCATTATAAACTGATAGACTATGCTAGAAAAGAAGTTAATACTTTAATTGTAATGGTTGTACAAGAAGATAAATCAAAATATTCTTTTAAAGATAGATATGAAATGGTTAAAGAAGGCTGTAAAGACTTTGAAAATGTAGTAGTAATACCAAGTGGTAAGATATTTGGTTCATCAATGATATTTCCTGAGTATTTTAATAGAAGTGAATCAACTGATGTATCTCTTGATTTATCAATAGATCAAGAAATATTTACTCAATATATAGCACCAGTCTTAAATATAAAAAAAAGATTTGTTGGTCAAGAACAAAATGACTACATAACTAGAGAATATAATAAAGAACTTAAAAGAAATTTACCACTATATGGAATTGAATTAATAGAAATACCTAGATTTAGAAATATAAATGGTGATGAAATAAGCGCTAAGACAGTAAGAAGAGCAGTTGAAGAAAATGATGATGAATTGCTTGAAATATTAGTTCCTGAATCTACTTTAAGATTGATAAAAACTAGAAAAATGAAATAAATCTCATTTTTGGCACTTTAATAACTAGTCTTTTTATGTTATATTTATAATGATGATAATAGAGCTTTTTATTTATAGAAATAAAAACAACAAATTTATAATTAACGATGATTTATTGAAAATATATGATGTAATTAAAAATAAATGGGAGGTTTTGTATGAATACAAAAATTGTTTTGACTGGAATTTTGAAATCTAATGATGAATTTTTGGTAGTTAAAAGAAGTGAAAATGATGATTTATATCCAGGAGCATGGGAATTTCCTGGAGGCCACCTAGAAAGTGGTGAAACTTTAAAAGAAGGTTTAAAAAGAGAATTATTTGAGGAAATTGGGTTTAGTTCAGAATTTGAGCCAATTATTACACATTATTATGATGAAGTAAAAAATAAAAATGATGAATTGATTCATGATTTAGAAATTGATTTTATTATTAATGTTAATAAATCAGATGTTAATGTTATATTAAGTGATGAACATTGTGATTATAAATGGGTAAAAAAGGATTCTTATTTGTTGGATGAATATATTAAAGATAAATTATCAAACATATAAAATTATCAAATTTTTAAAAATGTATCAAAAAAGTCCAAATTCGTACCAAAAACGGACTTGATTTGACTTGAATATATTTTGTCAAGTGTTATAATATAGTAAAATATGTGAGAATTATGAAGAAAACTTACATATTTTTATGACACAAATTGTACATGATATTACATGAATTGATCATAAAATGAACTTGACTTGTGCTTGTCAATAGTTATAATAGTGTATAATATGAAAAAATTGTGTGGAGAGGAACTATGTTCTTCTCTTTTTTATTTAAAGGAGATGGTTTTATAAATTAAAAAGTATAGGAAGCATATATTTTTAATGATTTTGTTATGAGTGGTCACTTTTATTAAAAAGGGTAGCCACTTTTTTTGTTGGTATTAAAGGAATATTTATATATGAGTAGCCACTTACTACTTAAAAAGTAGTCATTTTTGCAAGTGCAAAAATAGTAATGACACCACCATATTTACTTTATTTTATAAGGTAAATATAAGATTATGGTGGCATTCTCCTTATGCCCATTAAAAATATGCAGAATTTATTACTCAAAGAATAGCTTAAAAATAGTAAAAGTGGCTACTCATAATTTTAAGAAAGGAAGGAAAATTTTTATGAGATGTACTGAAAGAACCACATTAAGATTAGATGATAATTTAAAAACTAGAATTAGGCTTTTATCTATTAAAAATAATTTTAGTATGAATAAAATGTTTATCTATTTATTAGAGCTAGGTTATAGATCTTATATAGAAAGATATGAAAAAGATTATGAATTTAAAATGGAAGGAGGAAAAATATTATGGTAATAAGAACAGAAAAACTTACTAATTATACGAAGATTGATAACACTTATTTAGAAGATAAAAATATATCTTTAAAGGCAAAAGGATTATTAACTTTAATGTTATCTTTACCTGATGTATGGAATTTTAATATTAATGGTTTAAGACTTTTATGTAAAGAGAGTAGATTAGCTATTACTAATGCACTAAAAGAATTAGAAGAAAATAGATATTTAATTATTGAAAAAGGACATTCTAAAGATGGTAAATTTTTATATAACTATATTGTTTATGAAAAACAATATACCCAAAAAGTACACACTGAACAACCATATATGGATAATTAGATAGTATAAATAACTTAAAGATTAATAAAGTAAAACAAATATAAAATAGATAAAACAAAAAAATTATTATTATTTTTATAAAAAACTCTTGCAAAATTTATTTTTTTAAGTGATAAATATTAAAACTAAATTTTAATTTATTGATGCTTAATATAAGAAATAAGAGACTTTAATATTAATCTTAATCAGTTATTAGTATAAAAAATAAAGTCTCTTAAAATGACTTAAATTGAAAATGAAGGAGTGTGTTTGATATGTATTTAAAAAATACAAGTAATGAAGAAAAAGAATTAGTTATAAAAATAAATGAACTTGATAGAGATGATAAACTAAAATTTATTAATTATATTTTTGATTTATGGGATAAAAATCAAATTAATAGTTTGAATGAGGTTAATCCTAATTTACTTGATGATGGTATAGATATAGAAATATTTAATCCGAGTAGTATTGATTATCGTTATTTAGTAATTGAGAATAAAGAGTATTGTAACTATACTTTTAATCTTTATCGTCTTTATCCAAAAGAATATAAAGAATTAATACCAGTGTTTGAAAAATTATCATTTAAAGAAAAGAAAGATACACTTGCAGAATTATTCTTGATATTAGGACATGATGAATTATTACCTGATAATATTGATGGCTATGAAATAGCTAGAAAAATTATAAAATATTAATAATAAAAAACTAAATTGTTATTTGAAAACTTAATTTATTTCAAATGATGATTTAGTCTAATTTTGTCCTTTGTGGTATTTAAGTTTTCAAATTTTTTGTAGAACTTAATACCTTAAGTTCTTTTTAAGTTTTTATAAAAATAAACTTAAAAGAAAGGACAAAGTATATGGAAAGCATGAATAAAGTTCCATCAAAAATTATTGAAATAGAAACAAGTATTAAATTACTTGAATATTTAAAAAGAAATAATACTATTGATGATGGAATGTATAATTTTTGTATTAATAAATTGTTACATAAAATAGAATTTGAAAAGCAAAAACAAGATGATAAATATATAAATGATTTAAACAATTATAAACTATTAACTTAGGAGGTGTGATTATGGACTTATATATAGTTAGGAATAATATTATGAAAGGTGTTCCGTTACAAGAATTAAATTTAAGAGTATGTTTTTATGCCAGAGTATCAACTGATAAAGATGAACAATTACATTCTTTACAAAGTCAAATATCTTTCTTTAATGATTATATTAGTAAAGTTCCTAACTGGGAATTTATAGGTTCATATATTGATGAAGGAATATCAGGTACACAAGTTAAAAAACGTGAAGAATTTTTAAGAATGATAGAAGATGCTAAAAGGCATAAGTTTGATTTAATCTTAACTAAAGAAATATCAAGATTTTCAAGAAGTACACTAGATAGTATTAAATATACACAAGAATTATTATCAAATGGTGTTGGTGTATATTTTCTAAATGATAATATTAATACGATATTACCTGATTCTGAACTTAGACTTACAATGATGTCTTCAATTGCTCAAGATGAAGTAAGAAGACTTTCTGAAAGAGTTTCATTTGGGATGAAGAGAAGTATTGATAATGGTGTAGTGTTAGGATGTTCTAATATTTATGGTTATGTAAAAGATAAAGGAAAATTAGTAATCGTTGAAGAACAAGCAAAAATGATTAAGATAATATTTGATAGATATGCTAATACTACTGATGGATTATCTAAAGTATCAAGATATTTATATAGTTTAGGATATAAGAGCAAAACTGCTAAACGAATAGATACTACAATCCTTACAAGAATTATAGAAAATCCTAAATATAAAGGATATTATTGTGGACATAAATCAAAGGTATTAGACTATCGTACAAAACAAAAGAAAAGATTAAATGAATCTGATTGGATAATATATAAAGATTATGATAATGTTCCACCAATAGTATCTGAAGAACTATGGGAACGAGCTAATATTAAACTAAAGCAACGACAAGATAGTTTTACAAATCGTGCAGTTAATAAAGCAGTATTTCAAAATAGATATACATATTCAGGAAAAATATATTGTGGTTGCCATAATTTAACTTATCATAGATCAAGTGCGGGAAAAAGAAAAAATAATCCTGTATGGGAATGTCAAGTATATCGGAAAGAAAGTTTAAAAGGGTGTTCAAATCCTAGAGTATTTGAACTGGAACTTGATGAAGTTTTTAAAGATATGTTTAATAAATTATTTAAAAGAAGAAATAATATCTTTGATGAGATATTAAATGAATGTAAGAATTATTTAGAAACTAATAATAATGATATTGAAATAAAAAATATTGAATCTAAAATATCAGTTTTAAATAATAAAAAAGATAAATTATTAGAACTAGTTATGGAAGAATACCTATCTAAAGAAGATTACAAAAAACAAGTTGATTTAATAAATGAAGATTTAGTTATTTACCAAAGTAAAATGAACGAATTAAAAAATAATAAGAAAGATAAAAATTATATAGAAAATAAAATTAATGAAATTAAAATTTTATTAGAAAAATGCTTAGATGATGATAAATGTTATAGTGATGTATTTAATGAAATAATAGATAGAATAATAGTTTATAAAGAAAGTGAAAAACAAATTAAATTAGATATTTTTATTAAGACAGGAGAAAGTATAAATACACTTTCTAATAATTTAGGTAAAAAGTTTCATTTATTAGACCCCAATACAACAAATAACAGCCGTTAGCGCAGCAATAAATGGTGGGTACTTATATAAACCATATATAGTAAAAAGAATGTTAGAACCAGTTACTAATAGTATAATAAAGGAAAACAATAAAACATTAGTAAGAAGAGTAATAAGCGAAGAATCAAGTAAAGAAGTAAGACGTGCATTAGAAAGTGTAGTAGCAAATGGTACAGGTAGAAATGCTTATATAGAAGGGTATAGTGTTGGAGGTAAAACAGGTACAGCACAAAAAGTAAATAATGGAACTTATATGGTAGGAAATTATATTGTATCTTTTATTGGATTTACACCTGCTGATAATCCAGAAGTAGTAGTATATGTTGCAATAGATCATCCAAAAGGAGTTAGTCAATATGGAGGCACTGTAGCAGCACCAGTAGCTAAATCAATATTAACTGATTGCATAAGTATTTTAGGTATAGAAAAAAGTGAAAATGTTCATGAAAAAGAATATCAATGGAATGAAAAAAAATATTATACTGTACCAAATGTAGTAGGTATGAATAAAAAGGATGCAATAAAAGAACTAAAAAATTTTGTTGTAACATATACTGGTAGTGGAGATATTGTAAAAGAACAATCACCTGGTGAAGGTGAAAGAATAAAAGGTGGAAGTAAAGTAAGAATTTTGTTAGGTGAATAAAAAAGTATTTAATTTAAAGAAGTTATATAGTATAATTATTTTGTTAATGAGGTGATAATATGTTAATACTTGCTAAATCAGTTTTATCTCTTATGATTGGTTTTTTAGCAACATTATTTTTAGGAGTTGTAATTGTTCCTATATTAAGAAAAAAACATATAGGACAAAGAGTAAGTGTATATTTAGAAGATTCTCATAAGAAAAAAGATGGTACGCCTACAATGGGTGGAATAATATTTATCTTAGGTACATTTATATCAATTCTAACTTTATTATTATTAGATAAAATGGAATTTACGCCTAATTTGTTCATAGTATTATTTGTATTTGTAAGTTATGCATTAATTGGACTTTTAGATGATTATTTAAGTATTAAAAGAGATACTAATGTAGGACTTACAGCAATGCAAAAATTATTTTTACAACTAATAGTAGCAGTAGTATTCTTCTTTATATATATGAAAAGTGGAAATAACCCAGTTCTAGAAATTTATACATTAAACATTAAAATAGATATGGGTTGGTTTTATGGATTCTTTCTTCTGTTCATTATGTTAGGGGGCTCAAATGCAGTTAATTTAACTGATGGGTTAGATGGACTTGCAGGAGGACTTTCAGCAATTGCATTTTTGACATTTGGGATAATTGCATGGGGTTCTGGATGGGTAGATGGATACCAAGATATAGCAGTATTTTGCTTTATATTAGTAGGAAGCTTACTTGGATTTCTTATATTTAATACATATCCAGCAAAAGTATTTATGGGAGATACCGGTTCCCTTGCACTTGGAGCAACACTGGCAACAGTAGCAGTTTTAACAGATCACGAAATTACACTTCTTGCGGTAATGGGAGTATTTATAATAGAAACGTTATCAGTTATAATTCAATCCATATCAGTAAGATTCTTTCATAAAAAAGTTTTCCTAATGACGCCACTTCATCATCATTTCGAAAAACTTGGTTGGGAAGAACGTGACATAGTAAAAGCATTTTGGGTAGTTGGTTTTATCTTAGCAATGGCTGGCATTGCATTTGGAGTGTGGATATAGTGAAAAAAAGCAAATTAGATTTAATACTTCTATTTGCAGTAATAATGATATCACTTTTTGGAGTAATGATGATATATTCATCGTCCAGTATATGGGCAGAATATAAATTCAATAATCCATACAAATATTTAATAACACAATCAGTATTTTTAGTAGTAGGAACTATACTAATGATTATAATATCAAAAATATCATATACGTACTATTTAGACAAAGCAAACACATTATTATTTGGATGCTTTGTTCTTTTAATATTAGTAATAATACCAGGAATAGGAACTATAAGAAATGGTAGTAGAAGTTGGTTTGGTATTGGTGGTTTTGGAATACAACCGAGCGAATTTATGAAACTTGCCATGATTGTATTTGTATCCAAATACTTATATAAAAATAATAAAGATATCAAAAACATAAAAAAAGGTATACTACCAATACTAGGAGTAACACTATTCGCATTTGGTTTAATAATGTTACAACCAGACTTTGGAACAGGTGTAATTCTTGTAATGAGTATAATTGGTTTACTATTTATATCAGGCGTGAATATGAAATTCTTTTTAATATTAGGTATATTTGGTGTAATAGGTGCAACCCTTTTAATAATAATCGCACCATACAGATTTCAAAGAATATTATCATTCTTAAATCCATGGTTAGATCCATTGGGAACTGGTTTTCAAGCCATACAAAGTTTATTTGCAATCGGACCTGGTGGACTTCTTGGACTTGGACTTGGTAATTCAATTCAAAAACATTTCTATCTACCCGAACCACAAACAGATTTTATATTTTCAATAATAAGCGAAGAACTTGGTTTTCTAGGTATAATAATTGTATCAGCATTATTCTTAACTATAATATATAGAGGAATAAAAATATCACTTAATTCAAGAGATTTATTTTCAAAATATCTATCCTTCGGAATAATATTTCAAATATCATTTCAAGCTTTACTAAATTTAATGGTTGTTGTTGGATTAATACCAATAACGGGAGTAACCCTTCCATTCCTTTCTTATGGAGGATCTAGTTTACTTATTACATTATGTGAAATGGGAATATTGCTTAATATATCTAGGTATAATAAATGATATAAGTTAAACAATAACATATTTGGTTTAAAACTAATAGTGATTGTTATGAAATATAAAAACAAATTAAATAATAAAAAAAGTACTTATCGCATTAGATTGTATTACTATCATTATTCTATGAACTAATTAAATAATTCTTACAAAAGTACAATTTTGATAAACTTAGTGTATAAATATTAATTTTAAGTTAATTATATATTTGGAGGGATTTTATGAATATAGAGTATGAAAATGTACCAAATATTATAAGTGGAAAAGATCTAGATTATTTATCAGATATGTTTAGTTGGTCTTATAATGCATATAAGTTTACTCTTAATGCACTTAATAATAAAAAAGAAGAAGACGTAACTAATATGTTAAAAAAAGCAAGTGATGAATTTTATAACATACTAACACGCATATTATCAATATTAAATAATGGAGGATCTAATGAATAGTGAGAAAATACAAAATACTAAAGTAGAAGTACCAAAAGGAAAAAATTTAAATTGTAAAGATTATATGAATATGCTTCTAACTATTTTAAAAGAAGAAGTTAAAAATTATGCTGTTGTACTTACAGAAGCAAGCAATGATTATCTTTACAATGAATATAAAAATATATTTGATACTTTAATTGAAATGCAAAGAGAAACGTTTAATATAATGTTTAGAAATGGTTGGTATAAATTAGAAACTGCACCAACTAATAAAATAAATGAAAAATACAATGAATTAAATCAAGAGTTAATTGATTTAAATGGATAAAGTTATTAGAAATAATAGCTTTTTATTATGGCCTTTTAATATTTATTTTGATATAATTTCTTTGGAGGATATATGAGAAGGGATGCTAAAAGAGTAAAGAACATAAGTGGATTATCACAAATACTTATAGATTTAAAACCAGATAGATGTGATAGTGATGTTTATATAAATAGGAAGATTGATGTGACTAATTTAGTTACATATATTGAATCAAAGAAAAAAGAAAATAGTGAAATAACATACTTTCATGCATTTGTAACAGGTATAGCAAAGGTATTATATAATAGACAGAAATTAAATAGATTTATTGCCAATCGTCATGTGTATGAACATAATGAAATAATTATAAGCTTTGTAGCAAAATTATCATTTGATGATTCTAGTGAAGAAGTTATGATTATGATACCAATAAACGAAAATGATAATATAAACACAATAAGTAAAAAAATTAAAGAAAAAGTTAGTTCGTTTAGAAATAAAAAGGCAAAAAAAGAAGGTGCTAACGATGCTATTGATGTATTAGGACATCTTCCCAATATAATAAGAATACCTATAGTAGGACTATTTAAATGGTGTGATAAAAATGGATTTTTACCAAGTTCATTAATAAAAGATAATTTATATTATAGTAGTATGATAGTATCAAATCTAGGTTCAATAAATTGTGATGCAATATATCATAATATTGCTAACTTTGGAACATGTTCATCACTTACTACTATGGGTGAAATAAAAAACGAAGAAATAATTTATGGAGATGGAAAGAAAAAAATAAGAAAAATATGTGAGTTTGGTATAAACTTTGATGAAAGAGTTGCTGATGGATATTATTTCGCAAAATCAGTAAAAATGCTTGAATATATATTTGATAATCCGAGTACTTTAGAAGATAATATAAGTAAAAAAATTGAAAAATTGCAATAAACAATAAAATAGTGGTATAATTAAACATATAGTTTATAAAGGAGTGATAATATGAAATATCATTTTATAGGAATAAAAGGGTCAGGAATGTCAGCACTAGCACTTTTATTGCATGATTTAGGAAATGAAGTAGAGGGATCTGATGTAGTACATCATTTATTTACAGAAGATGCCTTAAGAGATGCAAATATAAAAATAATGCCGTTTGATAAAAATAATATTAACGAATTTATGACAGTTGTAATAGGAAATGCATTTGACGAAACTAATGAAGAAGTAAAAAGAACACTAGAATTAGGTGTAAAACATTATACATATTGTGAAATGATAAGGGAACTTGCCTTTAATTATGAAAGTATTGCAATATGTGGATGCCATGGTAAAACAACAACAACTGCACTTATCTCTCATGTCTTTGATGATTTAGTAGGTGCTAACTATTTAATAGGTGATGGAACCGGACACGCAGATAGCAGAAATAAATATTTTTTCTTTGAGGCATGTGAATATAAAAGACACTTTTTATTCTATTATCCAAAACATATAATATTGACTAATATAGAACTTGATC
The DNA here is from genome assembly GCA_900550145.1 of uncultured Mollicutes bacterium. Lineage (GTDB taxonomy): Bacteria > Bacillota_I > Bacilli_A > RF39 > UBA660 > CAG-1193. The sequence continues at coordinate 4,952 of URRF01000009.1, read as the reverse complement.
ATGTAGATTGTTATAAAGATTTAGATGACATGAAAAGTACTTATGAAGAATTTTTAAGACAATGTGAAAAGAATGTAATCGCATGTGGTGATGATGAAAATGTTAGAAGTTTAAAAACAGATAAAAATTTAATATTCTATGGATTCAATGAAAATAATGAATGGACAGCAAAAAATATAGAATTAACAAAAGAAGGAAGTTCATTTGATGTATATCATAAAGATGAATTAATTGGACACTTTGATTTGCCTTTATATGGAAAACATATGATACTTAATGCACTAAGTGTAATAATATTTAGTTATTTAGAAGGGCTTAATATGGAAGAAGTACATGATAGCATAAAAACATTTAAAGGTGCAAAAAGAAGATTCAAAGAAAATTTCATTAAAAATGTTGTAACTATTGATGATTATGCACATCATCCAACAGAAATAAAAGTAACCCTAGAAGCAGTTAGACAAAAATATCCTGATAAAGAATTAGTTGCAGTATTTTTGGAAAACACATTTTCAAGAACAGAGATGCTATACAGAGAATTTGCGGATGCACTAAATGTAGCAGATAAAGCATACGTAACTGATATATTTAGTGATAGAGAAACAAAAGAAGAGTATCCAAATGTAAGTCCAATGCTTATAGTAAATCGTTTAAAAAATGGAGAACACTTAAAAGTAGGTAGTATAGAAAACTTAATTGATATTAATGATACAAAATGTATTGAACCATTACTTAAACATGATAATGCAGTAATAGTATTTATGGGATGTAAGGAAGTGTACGATTTAAAAGAAAAATTAGAAAAGAGATTGTTGGAAAAGTAATCTCTTTTTGTTATAATTAGGATGGTGATATTATGACATTGTTAGATGGAATAAAAGTAAAAAAAGAATTACTTAATGAATTAAAAAATAAAATAGATACAAAAAATATAAAACCAAGTTTAGCAGTAATACAAATAGGAAATGATAGTGCTAGTAACATATATATAAAAAATAAAGAAAAGATGGCTATAAATTTGGGTTGTAAATTTGAACATATAAAATTTAAAGAAGATTGTACTGAAAAAGAAATATTAGATAAAATAGATGAATTAAACAACAATAATGATGTAGATGGCATATTAGTGCAAATGCCAATTCCAAAACACTTAAATGAAAAAACTATTCAAAATAGAATAATAAGTACAAAAGATGTAGATGGATTAACTAATACAAACGCTGGACTATTATTTCATAATGAAGAATGTTTAATACCATGTACACCACTAGGAATAATAGAATTATTAAATAATTACGAAATAGATGTAGTAGGACGTCATGTAGTAATAGTAGGAAAAAGTAATTTAGTTGGTAAACCATTATCAATATTACTATTAAATAAAGGAGCAACTGTTACTATATGTCACTCTAAAACTAAAAATTTAGATGAAATAACAGCATCAGCAGATATATTAATTTCAGCAGTAGGAAAAGTTAACCTAATAACTGAAGATATGATAAAAGAAAACGCAATAGTTATAGATGTTGGAATAAATAGAATTGAAGATAAAATAGTAGGAGATGTAGATTTTATAAATGTATCTAAAAAAGCAAGTTATATAACACCTGTTCCAGGGGGAGTAGGTCAAATGACAGTTATTGCATTATATCAAAATTTATACAAAGCATATTTAATAAATAGAAAATAATTACTTGTATTTTCTATTTTTTCTTGCTATCCTTATTACAGAGGTGAAACTATGAAATTCTTAAATGGCTTAGGTAAATTCTTTGCACTAATTTTTTCAACAATATATTATTTTTTACTATTAATAATGTTATTTTTAATGTTTTCAAGTAAGTTTATAACTAAAGAATTTTATGTAAAAACAATAAAGAAAATAGATTTAAGTGAAATAAAAATAAAAGAAGAAAATAATAAAACAATAGAACAATTACTAATAGAAAAATTAGAAGAATCTGGTATTGATGAAAAAACAAGTAAAGAAATTTTAAAAAGTGAAAAACTAAAAGAGTTTGTAGGTAACATAATAGGTAATTCTATTAGTAGTATAATAACGAAAGAAAAATTAATAGAAGTAACAAATGAAGATTTAAAAAAAATAATAAATGAAATACCAATAGATATAAAAATTAGTGATGAAGAATTAAATGAACTAACTAATGAAATAAATACAGCAATAAAAGAAAATATTGAATATAAAGAGGAAATTAATTTAGATGAAAAAGTAATATCTATTATAAAATTTATACAAAGTAAATATATGTATATATTTATAATGTGTTTCATTATAATAAACTATTTATTGATTTCATTATTAACTTGGAGTTTCTATAAACCATTAAGATATTTAAGTATACCTACTATGTTAACAGGAATAACACTCATAGTCACAATTTTTTTACCAAGTTTACTAATTAATATATTAAACGTTAATTTACCATTTAATTTAGAACCAATTATTAAAGTATTACTAAATCCATTATTAATACCAGGAATATTATTAACTATAATTGGTGTAGTTATGATTGTTTTATATAATATTATAAATAAGAAAGAAGAACAATAAAGTTCTTTTTTTTAAATATCAGCATATATTTTAATGTAGAAAGAGAGGAATCAATAAATATGGAAACATTAAAAGTTTCATCAAAGTCAGACCCTAACAGAGTAGCAGGAGCATTAGCAAATGTACTTAGGGATAAAGGTAGTGCTGAAATTCAATCTATAGGTGCAGGGGCACTAAATCAAGCAATAAAAGCAGTAGCTATAGCAAGGGGGTTTGTGGCTCCATCTGGTAAAAATTTAGTTTGTATTCCAGCTTTTACAGATATTGTAATTGATGGAGATGAACGTACGGCAATTAAGTTAATTGTAGAAGCTAAATAGCTTCTTTTATTTTTTTGTTACTTTTGGTATAGTTGGACTATCTCTTTTTCGTTCAACTATATTATAAATAATTTTTTTATATTTTTTTATATTTTTTTATATTTTTTTATATTTTTTTATTCAATCATTTAATGTTCTAGTGATTAATAGTCTTATATCCAATGATATTAGTTAGAAAATAAATTAAAAAGTTAGAAACTAATAGTTATATAGTAGGTTTTGATAGTTCTAATAATATATATAATATTCCTAATGAATTAATGTAAACTTATGATAAGTAGTGATTTTTATTCACCAACACTATTTACAATACAAGCTAAAAAACGAGTAAACTAGTTTTTTTTGTAGTGTACATTTAAAAAAATTATAAATATATTTGGATTTTTATAATTGTTATAGTATAACAAACTAAAGGAGGAATAATATATGAATAAAATAGACAAAAATAAGAAAAAAATTATTGCTATTATATCTGGTATTTTATTAATTGCTATAATTGTTTTCTTACTATGGTTTTTCAATCGAAAGTTTGATGTCACTTTTGATTTGAATAATGGTACCAAAGAAGAAATTGTTAAAGTTAAATATCATCAAACCATTAACAAAAAAGATATCAAAGATCAAGAAAATCTAGGAGAATTATTTATTGCTTGGTATGAAGTAGTTGGTGTTAAAGAAAAAGAAGATGTCTTAGCAGATAAACCATTTGACTTTAATACTAAAATTGATAAGGATATTAAACTAAAAGCTCTTTATGAAGGAAAAGTTGAAACAATTACTATTACTTTTGATTCTAAAGGTGGTAGTACTATCGACTCTATTACTATTAATAAAGGAGTTGAACTTATCCTTCCAAAAGATCCTACATATGCTGGTTATACTTTTAAAGGATGGTATGATATAAATGAAACTCCAATACATAATAATGTTCTTCTAGAAGAAGACACTACTTTATATGCTAAGTGGGAAAAAATACCTGAACCTAAACCTGAACCTAAACCGGAACCCAAGAAAGAAGAAAAAATATCTTTATCCTTAAGTAGAGATACTCTTCATGTTAATGGTATTAAAACAGCTACAGCTACCGCTACAGTTGAAAATTCTAGTGGAAAAGTTACTTATTCATTAAGTGATACGAACTGTATGACTATTAATGAAAATACCGGTGCGATTAGCGTTTCTTCTAATCCTAAAAATTGTTCTAATGGAGCTACTATTACGGTAACTGCTAAAACACCTGGTGGAAAAAGTGCAACTGCTATCATTTATTATGAAAAGGATTTAGCCTTAACTTACAACGGCGAAACTTACACTCAAGATGCTAAAACAAGTGATAGAACTCCAACATTCACTGTTAATGCAAATCAAAATGTTAGTTGGGATATAAATGCTGCTGTAAAGCCATCATATCACTACACTTATAACGATTACAAAAATAGAACAGCTACATCTGTAACTGGTGGATATATTATTGACAGTACCGTAGAATCAACTGGTGCTATTAGCAAAATACCAACTGATGTCAAGGTAACTGCTACTACTAAAGCTGAACAAAAAATATCTTTAATAATAAAACAGTATGTAGCATAAAAATTAAAGAATGATACAGATGAAAAAACAATTATCTATAATATTAGTGATTATCTGGATGTTTATATTCTTCATCATGACATCCTTTAATGTTGGAGAATCAGCTAATAATCTAACTTTATAGTTAATATAATAGTTAGTGTCTTAAAATAAATAATATAAGTTTAATTAGTAAACTAGCCACTTTACTGTGTTTCTAATCTTATGAAAATTGAGGGAGACAAAAGGTATAATTTACCTTTGAAAGAGTTATCTCTTCTTTTTAAGAGTAACGAGAGTTTTTGTCGCACCAAGTGGTAAAAATTTAGTATGTATACCAGCTTTTTCTGATATTGTTATAGATGGTGAGGAAAGAACTGTTATAAAGTTAATAGTAGAATCAAAATAAAATAAAGAGAATTGTTATTCTTCATACTGAATAAGTCAACAAAAAGTGGACACTAAAAAAGAATTTATTGAAACCCTAGTTC
>URRF01000008.1 GCA_900550145.1 uncultured Mollicutes bacterium | reverse complement strand
AAGATGGAGAAAGAAAGTATTCAGATTCAAAATTAGATGAAATGAGTTATGTTGAATTATCTCTTTTAGTAGAAGAAGAAAAAAAGTTACAAACTACTAAAACAACAACAACAGCTGAAGAATTGGATAAAGAAGAACAAAAAGAATCTGATTCAAAAGAAAGTGAACTTGTTCAACCAGATATAGATGAAATTAATCTTAAAAATATTGAAAAAAACGCAACTACTCCAGAAACAGATCAAAAAATAATAGAAAATTATACTCCAACTCCTGAACGTGCTGAAAAATTAAAAAAAGGTAAAAATACGGTTAAATCAATATTCTTAAAAGGTATGATTATTGTAGGAACAATGCTTGCATTTGGACCAGTATTAGGACCTCTTGGCATAGCATCTTATAATGTTTTGGCTCATAAAATAAAAAATGGAACATTTAATCCTACAGGTGTTCATGGCCAATATTTAAAACACAATATTGAAAATATAATGAATATTGGAACTAAAGATAAAGGGGGAAAAGTTAGATGATAAAAGAAGATACTATAATTAAATTAGAAGATAATAAAGAATATTATGTACTAGATAGTTTAATGAATGATAGTCATAATTTCATAATGATAGGTGAAATAGATCCTGTTAAAGATGAGATAACAGATAACGTTAGAATTATGTACTATGATCCAGAGAGCGAAATGGTTAGAAAAGTAACAGACCCTAATTCATTATACCAATTGACTCAATTATTTGCAGAAAGAGAAATAGAAGCAAATGCTTAAGTGAAGTACCATTTATATTAATGGTACTTTTTTCTTGGAAAAAATACAAATTCATAGTATAATGGTTATAGAGTAAGAGGTGATGGTATGTTAGAACTATATAAACCAGATATGTATAAAAAAGATATATATTCTATCGATTACAAAAAATTAAAATCATATGGCATTAAGTGCTTATTATTTGATTTAGATAATACCTTGGTTCCTAATAATATAAAAAAACCATCTAGAAAAGTAAAGGATTTTATTGAAAGATTAAAAGACATGGGATTTAAAGTAATTATATTTTCTAACACTAATAAAAATAGATTAACGCCTTTTAAGAAAACATTAGAAGTAGATTGTGCCGCATCATCAAGAAAACCATTTAAAAGAAAATATAAAAAAGTTCTTACAGAATACAAATACTTAGAAAGCGAAGTTGCTATGATAGGAGACCAAATAGTAACAGATATATATGGTGGTAACAGAATGGGTATATTTACAGTACTTATTAAACCAATGGCAAAAAATGAGCCAATATGGACAAAATGTAATAGAGTAAGAGAAAATTATATAATAAAAAAAATGGAAAAAAGAAATTTATTTAGTAGAGGAAAGTATTATGAGTAAATATTGTATTGGTTGTGGAATTGAGTTGCAATGTGAAGATCCTTTTATAGATGGATATGTAAATCCATCTGTTTATGATGAAACTATAATGTGTAGAAGATGTTTTAGATTAAAACATTATGGAGAATATAAAGTTACAAACAAATCAAATTCATATTATAAAAGCATAATAAAAGATATTTTCAAAATGAATGAGTTGGTTATTCATATAGTAGATATATTTGATATGGGCAATATAGATTATATATATAGTAAAGTTTTTAGTCCTGCTATATTAGTAATATCAAAAATAGATGTAATTCCAAAGAGTGTAAAAGAAGAGAAAATAGTAAATTATTTTAAAGAAAAATATAAAAGATACATTGATGTAATAGTTATAAGTAGTGAAAAAAACTATAATATGGATAAATTACTAGAACTAATTATGAAAAACAAAACAAGTAATGAAGTGTATGTTTTAGGGAATACAAATGCAGGTAAATCATCATTTATTAATAAAATGATTAAAAATTATACAGAATCTTCTAATTACATAGTAACAAGTTGTATGCCTTCGACAACATTAAATGTTATTTCAATAAAAATAAACGACGAATTAACATTATTAGATACACCAGGAATATTAAATGAAGGAAATATAGTAACACATGTAAAAGAAGAAGTAGTAAAGAAAATAAGTATAAAAGAAGAAATAAATCCAAGAATATATCAAATAAAAGATAATACATCATTATTGATTAATAACATTGGAAGAATTGATATATTAAATGATTCTAATATATCAATATATATTTCAAACAATATAGAAGTAGATAAAATAAGTTTTTCAAACAACGACAAATATAAAGAATTAAATTGTACAAAAATTAAAGCAAGTCCTGATGAAGAGATAGTAATAGAAGGTTTATGCTTCATAAAAAGTAGCAAAGATGTATTACTAAATATTTATATAGAAGATGGAGTAGATATTTATACTAGAGATAAAATAATATAAGGAGAAGATATGAAAGAAGCATTTTGGGGAGTATTAATAATAATACTTGGATTATTTGGAATAGTAATAATAAATATATTTCAAAAATCAACAGTAGATAATGATAGAGTATATTACTTAATAAAAGAAACAAGTGAAGCAGCAGCATATGATTCAATAGATTTAACATACTATAGATTAAATGGAGATATAAGGATAGTAGAGGATAAATTTATAGAGAATTTAACAAGAAGATTCGCACAAAATGTAACAATAGGAGATTATAAAATAATAGTAGAAGACATAAATGAAGTGCCACCAAAGATATCACTAAGAGTAATAAGTCAGATCACATCACTACAAGGAGAGAACTTTAATTTAAAAAATAGAGTAGATGCAGTAGTAGAAGTAAAATACAAATTAGAAGAAGTACTAGATTTTCTAGATATAACAAAAGAAGAATGGGAAGAAAGAACAAATATAAACATAGGGATAGAAGGAACAGAGAAGGTATGTGAAATAACGATACCAGAAGATACAACAGAATGCTTAACAGGAGATATAAAATTTAGTGGATTTGAAGGAGATAAAGTAGACGAAAAAGTATGTAAAGGGGAACAAAAGAAAGCAACAAAAAAAGCAATATATAAAGTATGCGAATGTGGAAAATGGAAAGAATATGAAAAAGAAATAATAGCAGAGCCAAAAGAAGTAGGAAATGAATACGTATATACATGGGAATTCAAAGAAAAAGGAGAACTAAGAGAAATAGAAGAAAAACTAGTAGAGAGAACAAAGAAAGATATATGTACAACAGGAATAGAGATATGGGCACCAATACCAGACGAACCACCAGAACCAAGTGAAGACAATTCAAAATACGAAATATGTGGAAAAGAAGGAATAAAAATAGTAATAGGGAAAACAAAAGTATTACATCCAAACTACATACCAAGTAACGCAACAAATAGAAATGTAACATGGAGTACAAGTGATGAAAGTATAGTAAGCATAAAAGCAAGTAACCCAAATAACAACACAGGATATTCAAGAGCAACAATAACAGCAAATAAACTAGGAACAATAATAATAACAGCAGAAACAACACTAAAACAAAAAGCAACATGTAAAGTAGAAGTAATAAAAGATACAATAGATAGCATTGGTTGTAGTGTAAGTCCAAGAAGAATAATGGTAGGAAGTACTGGAGTAATTATACCAACCTACACACCAAGTAATGCAACAAATCATAATTTTGAATATTCAGTAAGTGCCAGTTCTTTTGTAGCAGAACAAGCAGGATACAATACAATAAGAGCAAATTATAATGGAGGAAGTGGTTCAGTAACAATAAAAGATACAGTATCAGGTAAAACTGGAACATGTTATTTTGATGTATATGAACCAGCTCCAGATCCAGATCCGGGTCCATCATGTACATATTTCTCATGTAACCTTTGCGAAGCATCTACTGGAAAAAGCTGTCAGATGGTAAACGGCTGTTGCGAACCAGTTTCTAGTTCAGGTGGGAGTTCTGGTGGAAATAAGTGCGATTATCTTTCGTCTGGTCATTGCATAGGTGCAACTGGCCAAAGCTGTACTTTAGATAGTAATGGTTGCTATGTACCAAATGGTCCGGCTTATGTTAATCCACCTGCTAGTGGTGGTGGTGGTGCTGGATGTGCACACCTGAAGGATATAGGTATGCCATGTACAAAATATCAATTAAATTAATCTACCAAATATGGAGGACATATGAAAAATAAATTGATTTATGTAATAATATTTCTATTTGTTATACTTATTGGAATAACAATATATAAATACAAAGTTTATGATAAAAACGAAAACAAGCATTATTTTATACCTATGATGCCATCAAATATAAGATTACCAAGAGTAAAAGTAACAAGTGATGTAAAGGAAGAAGAAAAAGATAATACAGTTGACGAGAACATAAGATATTATGGAAGTAATCCAAATAACTATGTATCATTTAATAATGAATTATGGAGAATAATAGGAGTATTTGGTAACAATGTTAAATTAGTAAGAAAAGATATATTATGAAGTTTATCATGGGATAGTAGTGAATCAAGTATAAATAGTGGATATGGTGTAAATGAATGGAGTCAAGCAGATTTACAAAATTATTTAAATAAGATGTATTATGGAGGAGAAACAGTTACGTGTTATAGTGGTTCAAATAATAAAACAACAACATGTCCAACTGGAACAATAGATGAAACATCAAAGAGTTTTATAGATAATCATTCATGGAATACAGGGGCTATTAAAATTGCAGAAAGTACAGACACACTTTTATTTTATCAAGCAGAAAGAGGGATGGTAAGTGGTAAATCATCTTGTTCAGATGGTGATAATTGTAATGATACAGTAGAAAGAACAACAACATGGACTGGATATATTGCATTACCATACATAACAGACTATGCATATGCAAGTAATGAAAGTATATGTGAAACAAATATGCAAGCACAAGATGATTCAAATAATTATATATGCAAGAATAATAACTGGATAAATAATAGAAGTACATGGACATGGTATTTAACACCAAGTATTGGTTCTGTTGGTGCCGATCGTGCGTGGGATATATTATATAATGGTAGTTTTGGTGATACGAGTACGAGATTCAATTTTTCAGTTTATCCTTCAATCTATCTAAAAAACAACGTCATAATAGAAAGTGGAACTGGAACAAGTGATAATCCATATATGTTGAAAACAAGTTAGGTGTGATAAGGTAAAAAAATGATATTAACAAATAATAGTTGTTAGTATTTTTCATATATTAATGACTTTTTATTAGAAATTTGGTACAATTTAGGTGGTGATACTATGGGCAAGATTAAATATTTGATTGGTAGAATAGGAAATATGAGTTTTAAAAATATGTTTAGTACTATTGATGAGATACATAATAGGACTAATAAATCAAAGGCATATTTATTTTTTGATATGATTATTTGTGCTATTAGGTATCAATCTGGGTATGTTGATTATCTTCTTTTTGAGATGTGGGATTTAAATAGTAAGGAGAGAAAGACTGTTTTGACTAGGGGTAAGAATAATATATTTGTAAGATATTATAATAATAAGGATTATAATCATATATTTTTGAATAAGAGTGAGTTTAATGAGAAGTTTAGGGATTATTTAAATAGGGAATATATTATACTCAATAATAATAAGGAAGAGTTTTTGAAGTTTATTAAAAATAAGAAAATAGTATTTTGTAAGCCGATTAATGGTACTCATGGAGATTCTATGGAGAAAATAGTTATTAAGGATTTTGTTGGTGATTTGTATGATTATTTGGTGAAAAAGGGATTATTGCTTGTTGAGGAGGTTGTCATTCAGTGTGAACTTATGAACAAGTTATATCCTTATTCAATAAATACTGTTAGGGTTATTACTGTTCATAGGTATGATGGAGATGTTAGGATTGTTGCGGCATATCAGAGAATAGGGAATCATGGTAGGATAGTAGATAATTATAATGGTGGGGGCATGGTAGTACCTATAAATGAAAAAACAGGTATAATAGAGTATCCTGCGGTTGATAAACTTAAGAACGTTTATTATAAACATCCTATGACGAATACTAGTATAGTTGGATTTAAGATACCAAAATATAAAGAAGTTATTGAACTTGCTAAAAAGGCGTCTCTTGTAGTAGATGAGGTTAGATATGTTGGATGGGATATAGCTGTAACTGATAAGGGTCCTGTTATAATAGAGGGCAATGAATATCCTGGACATGATATATATCAGTTGCCAGTTCATAGGACGAATAATATAGGTGTTCTTCCTAAGTTTGAAGAATCACTAGGAAAAATAAAAGATTTAACAAAATAATGATTGGAAGTGGAAATATGAAAAAAATATTAACTGGATTGCAACCAACTGGTGCGATTACATTGGGTAATTATATTGGTGCGATAAGTCAGATGAAGAAGTTACAGGATAAGTATGATTCATATATATTTGTTGCCAATATGCATGCTATAACTGTACCAATTGATCCAGAGCAATTAAGAGAAAATATAAAGAGTTTGGTAGCACTTTATTTGGCATGTGGTATTGATAAAGATAAAAATACTATATTTGTTCAATCTGATAACTTATATCATGCTAATTTGTCATGGGTTTTGGAGTGTAATACTTATTATGGTGAATTATCTAGGATGACACAGTTTAAGGATAAAAGTAGTAAGAATGTTAATTTTACATCTGGTCTTTTAACCTATCCTGTTTTAATGGCATCAGATATTTTGCTTTATGATGTTGATTATGTACCAATTGGTATCGATCAAAAACAGCATTTGGAAATAACTCGTGACATAGCAGATAGATTTAATAAGAAATATGGAAATACATTTAAATTGCCTAAACCATTAATAAGTGAATCTGGAACTAAGATAATGGATTTAGTTAATCCTGCTATAAAGATGAGTAAATCAGCTGAGAATAAAAAGGGAGTAATATATTTGTTAGATGATTTGGATGTAATTAGAAAAAAGATAATGGGTGCTACTACTGATAGTGAAATGGTTGTTAAATATGATGTATCTAATAAACCAGGAATATCTAATTTAATAAATATATATGCATCATTAACGGGTAAAAATATAGAAGAAGTTGAAGAAGAGTTTAGTGGTAAGAATTATGGAGAGTTTAAGAGATGCGTTAGTGATAAAGTAGTTGATTTGATTAGCCATATTCAAGATGAATATAACAAGTATATAAATAGTGATATAATTGATGAAATACTTGATGATGGTGCAAGAAAAACAATTGCTTATGCAAAGGAAAAATATGAATTAGTAGAGAAAAAAATTGGATTTAAATAGAGAAATGAGGGTTTATGGTGGAAATTTATATTGATTTTGATGATGTAATAATGGATACTTCGTCTGTATTATTTAGTAAATGGGATAAAATACCATTTAGTAGATTGTTTTCAGAAGATTTAAAAATTAAATACATTAAATTGGCCAAATGGGAAGAATTAATAAAAAAATCTGATATAATTAAAAATTCTATTTCTGAATTAAAAGATATGGATCCTAAAATGACATCTATATTAACTAAAGTACATTCTATGGAAAATGAGAGTGTTGCTAAGGTTAGATTTTTAAGAGATATGGGAGTTAAACAAAAAATAATAATTGTCCCATATCATTTAAAGAAAACTGATATGGTAGATGCATGTGGTAATATATTAGTTGATGATTGTGTTAGAAATCTAGATCATTGGAAAGAATGTGGTGGAACTCCAATATTTTTTAGTAAAAATGATAGTGATATTGATAATTGGGGTGATGTTAATACTTCTTATACTAAAGTAAAGTCATTAAATATGTTAAAAAAATTATAATAATTATTTTATGTTGTAAAATAATTAATGAGGTGTAAAATGAAAAAGATACAAGTTTTAATATGTAAAATAGCTGGCTTTTTGTTAAAGTTATTTGGTAGAGGTTCTAATTTCCCAGGTGTACTTGCTCTTAAGTTCGATAAAAATATACTGTCTTATTTTAAAATGCCAAAGATAGTTATTGCAGTTACTGGTAGTGCTGGAAAAGGAAGTACATCTACTATTATAAGTGATGCTTTAAGGAAAGATAATAAAAATGTAGTTCATAATAAATTTGGTAGTAATATGACACCAGGTATTGTAACACTTCTTATAGAAAATTGTGATTTATCTGGAAATATTAAAGGAGATGCATTGGTAGTTGAAGTAGATGAAAGATATACAGAAACTATATTTAGGTATTTAAAACCAAATTATGTGGTGGTTACTAATATATGTAGAGATCAACCACCTAGACATGGACACTTTGATTTAGTGTTTGATAAAATAAAAAATGCACTTACTCCTTCTATGCATTTGGTATTAAATGGTGATGATCCTTATTTGCAAAAATTTAATTTAGATAACACATTTAATGTGACTTATTATGGAATAAATAAAAATAAATATTCTTATAAAATGAATAAATTTGATAATATAAATATGTATTATTGTCCTCTTTGTAATAATAAATTATCTTATAATTATTATCATTTTGAATCCATTGGCGATTATTATTGTAATAAATGTAAATTTAAAAGACCTGATATATCTTATTTGGCTAGTAAGATAGATTTGGATAATAGTAATATGATAATTAATAATAGTCATAAATTATCTATTGCATTTAATGTATTATATTATGCTTATAATATACTTGCAGCGTATACTGTATGTTCTTTATTAGGTGTTGATGAAGATAAGATTTGCTCATATATAAGTGAGATGGAGAATAATAAGAAGTTAAATAATTTATATACTTATAAAAATAGAAAAATATATGTTATGAATAATAAAAATGAAAATAGTACTACATTTAATGAATCAGTGTTGTTTACAAGTAATAAAAAAGTATCTAAAACTATTGTTGTTGGTTGGAAAGAGATAAGTAGGAGATATGAATTTAATGATATGTCATGGTTATATGATATCAAGTTTGAATTATTAAATGATAATTTGACTGATAAGGTTATATGTGTTGGACCAGATAGATATGATATAGCTACGAGAATGAAATATGCTGGTTTTAAAAAGAATCAAATAAAGATATATGATAATTTAGAGAGTGCAAGAGATATGATTAAAAATAAATCTAGAGGAGATATATTTGCAATATTAAACTTTGATTACGTAATACCTTTTAATGATATAATGGAGGATAAACAATGAAAATAAATATATTACACTTGTATTATGATTTAATGAATTTGTATGGTGAAGTTGGTAATATAAATGCTATTGTACATTCATTAAAAGAGGAAAAAATTAAGGTTAATGTTGATAATTTGACTATAAATGACCAGATAGATTTTAGTAAATATGATTTAATATATATTGGTTGTGGTACTGAATTAAATAGAAATATTGTTTTAAAAGATATATTAAGATATAAAAGTGAAATATTTAAATTTATTGAATCAAATGGTTTTGTAATTGCAACAGGAAATAGTTTAGAATTGTTTTTAAATAGTATAAATGATAATAAAGGTTTAGGTATATTTGATTATAATGCAAAAGATATTGATAAGAGAATAGTAGGAGATTTAGTAGTAAATGTAGATTTTGTAAAAGAAGAAGTACTTGGTTTTAGAAATCAAGGAAGTAATATTACAGATAATATTACTGATGGTATACTTAATTATAAGAATTTCTATGGTACTTATTTACTTGGACCTATTTTGGTTAGAAATCCAATATTACATGAATATATAATAAAATCTTTAATAAAAGAAAAAAATAAGAAATTTAAATTTAAAAAACTAGATTTAAGTTTAGATATAAATGCAAAAGAAGTATATATGAGTAAATATCATTCGAAATAAGATTTATTCTTATTTTTTCTTTTGTTTATAGTTATTGTTAAAGTGGAGAAGTAGTAAAGCAGTAGAATATATAACTATTATAATTAACAAGATTCACATTTTAACTAAAATGTATTGAAATATACTTTAATTATTGATATAATGTGGGCAAAATTTAGCACTTGTTAACATAAAGTTTGCTGCGTTTAATCAAATGTGATCGATAAGGAAGATTGGGGTGATGTAACTATTGACAATTTGTTAAATACTAAACTAGATTTAAAAAACTCACTTAACAATAGAATTAATTTGTTTGAAAATGAAAAAGTTAATAAATTATTAGAACAAAATTCTACTTTGTTTAATAGATCGGATTTACAGAATAAAGAAGTGAATGTGTTGGATGATAATAAAAACATAAAAATATTTAGTTTGGCAGGAAATGTTATTGAATTAGATGAACTATACTATTATGACTACAATACACAAGAATTAAAATATATATTAAAAACAGTAAAAAATGTAAATGGTTTATATGACGCAGATGGTATAGAAATTATTATTTAGAGAGGTGATTTTGAAATTGACTAAAAAAAATATAACTATTATTGTTGTAATTGTATTGTTTCTTTTTGTGAGTATGTATTTTGGTTTAAGGAAAGATAAGTTTATAAAAAAATACATTGATAATGGTAAGGTTGTTGAAAGAATTGATTTTAGGCATGTGGTAGTCGAATTGGAAACTAATTCTGTTAAAATGGATGTTTATTCAAGTGTTTTTAATACGGATGACAAATTAAAAGTTAAATATTTTAAAAAGAATGGGAAATATGTTATACATAAGATAAAATCTTTAGCAAATACGCAATTAGAAAAATCTAGGTTAGTAAGTAATATTAATAATGATGTAATATTACGCGAATATAAAAATAAAATTAGTGGATATAGTGATATAAATTCAAATGAATTTATTGATGATAAGAAAGTTTTAATATCTAAATTTTATGTGTTACCGAATAAAATTTCTAATCAATATTATGAAACATTAAATTCACTTGAATTTTATAAAACAAAAAATTATTTAATTGATACAGAAGAATTAAGTATAGAGAAAGATTCTCTTGTTACATTAAATATAGATTTGGAATTTAAAGTGTTGAGTTTTAAAAATATATCTGAAACTGAAAAAGTAGATATTAAATTTAAACATGTGGGGGATGAAGTTATTTTTAAATCACTTGGTTATGGTATATATGAGATGCAAGTTCAATTTAGAAATGGGGATATAGTAGATTATTTGTTTATGTGATTAGATTATTTTGCTGATAATGTTAAACATTGGTTAAAGATAATATTAATAAAAGCAAGGACATTGCCAAAGTTTGTAAAGATGGCCTTGCTTTTTATATTTTACTTTTATATTTTATTCTTATTTTTTCTTTTGTTTAATTTACTAACTTAGTTATTATTGATATAATTAAACTAAGGAAGTGGTTAAATGTTAGAATATATTAAAGGAATTGTAACAATGATTTTACCAAGCTATATTGTTGTTGAAAATAATGGCATTGGTTATAGAATATATACACCAAATCCATATTCTTATAAAGAAGGTAGTGAGTATACTATTTATATTTATGAACAGATTAGGGAGGATGAACATTCTTTGTATGGTTTTAATGATATATCAGAAAAAGATATGTTTTTAAAACTTATTGATGTTAAGGGACTTGGTCCAAAGATGGCTTTACCTATGCTTGCTACTGGATCTATAAATGGTATATGTGATGCTATAAATAGAGAAAACGTATTATATTTAAAGAAGTTTCCTAAAATTGGAGATAAGGTTGCTAAACAAATAATTTTGGATTTAAAGGGAAAAGTGAGTACTAGTGAGGAATATGTATCTAGTAGTGAATCTGATGATTTAGTTGAGGCATTGGAAGCACTTGGCTATAAAATGAATGATATAAGAAGGGTTATACCAATGGTTGATAAGAATAATGATGTTGAAACGCAGATTAAGGATTGCTTAAGATTGTTACTTAAATAGGAGGAATTATGGAAGAAAGTGTTTTTATGAAGAAAGAGTTAGAAGAAGATACTTTTGAAACTTCAATAAGACCTGATTCAATTGATGAGTATATTGGACAAAGAGAAGTTAAAGATAATTTAAAGGTATTTATAGAAGCAGCTAAGTTAAGAAGTGAAACATTGGATCATGTGCTTTTATATGGTCCTCCTGGGCTTGGGAAAACAACGCTTGCTTATATTATTGCAAATGAACTTGGTAAGAATATTAAAACTGCAAGTGGGCCATCTATTGAAAAAAGTGGAGATCTTGCTGCTATTTTATCAACTCTAGAACCAGGAGATGTATTATTTATAGATGAAATACATAGAATGCCTAGATATATAGAAGAAATATTATATCCTGCTATGGAAGATTTTTCGTTAGATATAATAGTTGGAAGTGAAGGTAATAGTAGAAATATTAAAATAAATCTTCCTCCATTTACTTTAGTAGGTGCAACTACAAGAGTAGGAGATTTATCTTCTCCTCTTCGTGATAGATTTGGTATTATATCTAAATTGAATTATTATACTATAGATGAACTTAGTGAAATAGTAAAAAGAACTGCTAGAGTACTTGATGTTAGTATAGATGACGATGCTTCTTTTGAACTTGCAAAAAGAAGTAGGGGTACACCTAGAATAGCAAATAGATTATTTAAAAGAACAAGAGATTTTGCACTTGTTATGGGTAATGGCATTATAGATTTAAATATAACTAAACTTGCTTTAGATAGATTAAAAGTAGATGATATGGGACTTGATGAAGTTGACATTTCTCTTTTAAAATCTATAATATATAAATTCAATGGAGGACCTGTTGGTATAGATGCGCTTAGTGCATCTATTGGAGAAGAAGTATCTACTATTGAAGATGTGTATGAACCATATTTATTGCAAATGGGATTTTTAAAAAGAACTAGTAGAGGTAGAATTGTTACTAAAAGTGCGTATGATCATTTAAAAATAGAACATCAAGAGGAATTGTTGTAGGAGGAATTATGGAAGAAATACATTTTATAACACCAGAAAATATAAAGTTTTCTGTTCCAGTTTCTGATATTTATAGTTTTTGTGAAAAATATTGTGAAGAGTATATATCAAAAAGTGAAGAGAATAAAGAAAAATTTTTAGAGTTTAAAAAAAGATATACTTATTTTTCTCCATATTATGATTTTTTGATATGCTCTTTAAAATGGATAAGTTATCCTTCTTTAATAGATGAGACATCTTATGTTACATGTAGTGATAATGATAATGAAAAAAGGTTAAGAACATTAAGTTTAATAAGAAATTTTGATTATGAAGAAATGGATAAGAAGAATAGTAAATATACAATGATGTTATTAAATTCAAATGATGAAAATATTGGACTTGAGAATGAATTTACAAAAGTATTTGAGGGTTTTTTTGATGAGTATGGAACGTATTTAAGTAATGATGTAACTAAGTTTCATGAAGTAACTGCAATGATTATATTAAATGGTATTTGTGCATCTAATGGAGAAGTAATTAAGGATTTATATTTATATAGAAAAGATAGAACTAATCTTTATGAAGATTATTTAATGGAAAGATTAGGATTCTTGATAGTAGGAAATTATAGGGGAAATATGCAAATTATGTATAATCCAAACCTTGTTTCACCAAGTCAGAGAAAGTTAATATATGAATATTCTGATTATGGTTATACAAAAAGAGAATGTGATTTTGAGTATGACAAAGATGGATCGAAAGAATTTGCTACTAATTATAGAAGGAGTAGATTATGAAAACCGAGGATTTTAACTTTTATTTGCCTGAAAATTTGATTGCACAAACTCCTCTTTTAAAAAGAGATTCATCAAGATTATTAGTTCTTGATAAGAATACAGGGGAGGTTTGTCATAAACATTTTTATGATGTAATTGATTATTTAAATGAAGGAGATGCTTTAGTACTTAATGATACAAAAGTAATACCTGCAAGATTAATAGGTACTAAGGCTGATACTAATGCAGTAATAGAAGTGTTAATGTTAAGAAATATTGAAGATGATATTTGGGAATGTCTTACTAAACCCGCTAAAAGAATTAAAGAAGGTACAATAGTTAAGTTTAGTGATAAATTAAAGTGTATTTGCGTGAATGTATTAGATGAAGGTATAAGACATTTCAAATTTATATATGATGGAATATTTATGGAAATATTAGATGAATTAGGTAGTATGCCTTTACCACCTTATATTCATGAAAAACTAAGTGATAAAGAATTATATCAAACAGTATATGCAAAAAATATAGGAAGTGCAGCTGCACCAACAGCAGGTTTGCATTTTACTCGTGAATTATTAGATAAAATAGAAAAAAAGAAAGTAAATATTTTATATATTACTTTGCATGTTGGTTTAGGTACATTTCGTCCTGTAAATGTAGAGGATGTTACTAAGCATAAAATGCATAGTGAATATTATGAAATGAGTGATGAGGTTGCAAATAAATTAAATGAAGTTAAAAAAAGTGGCAAAAAGATAATAAGTGTTGGGACAACGACTACAAGAACACTTGAAACGATTATGTGTAAATATGGAGAATTTAGAAAATGTAGTGGATTTACAGATATATTTATATATCCTGGCTATAAATTTAAGGCAGTTGATAATTTAATAACTAATTTTCATTTACCAAAGTCAACTTTGATAATGTTGGTAAGTGCACTTGCTGGAAAAGAAAATATAATGAATGCATATAAAATTGCAGTAGAGAAAGAGTATAGATTTTTCTCATTTGGGGATGCTATGCTAATTAAAGGAGATTTATGAAAATATTTGAAGTAATAAAGGAAGATAAAAATACTTTGGCAAGATATGGTTTTATTTCACTTAGGGGTAATACATATGAGACACCTATGTTTATGCCTGTTGGGACACAAGCAACGGTTAAAGGAATGACACCAGAAATGGTTAAAGAATGTGGTAGTGCTATAATACTTGCTAATACATATCATTTATGGGAAAGACCAGGTGAAGATATTGTTTATAAAGCCGGTGGACTTCATAAATTTATGAATTATGATGGTCCTATGCTTACTGATAGTGGTGGTTTTCAAGTTTTTTCACTTGCTAAGCCAAAAGATATAAAAGAAGAGGGCGTTTATTTTAAAAGTACAATAGATGGAAAAAAATTGTTTCTTTCTCCAGAAAAATCAATTCAAATACAAGAAAAACTAGGAGCAGATATAATAATAAGTTTTGATGAATGTCCCCCATATCCTGTAAGCCGTGAATATATGAAAAATAGTGTAGAAAGAACTTTGAGATGGGCTAAAAGAGGTAAGGATGTACATACAACTGATCAATTATTATTTGGAGTTGTACAAGGTGGTGAGTTTTCTGATTTAAGAGAATATAGTGCAAAAGAACTTATTAAAATGGATTTTCCTGGATATACGGTAGGAGGTACATCTGTAGGTGAAGGAAAAGATGTAATGTATAAAATGATAAGTGATTCTACTAAACATTTACCAAAAGATAAACCAAGATATTTAATGGGTGTTGGAGATCCTATTGATATTATAGAAGGCGTTATTAGAGGGATTGATATGTTTGATTGTGTTTTACCAACAAGAATTGCAAGACATGGCAATGCGTTTACAAGATATGGTAAAATTAATTTGAAGAATGCAAAATATAAAGAAGATTTTACTCATTTAGAAGATAAATGTGATTGCTATACATGTAAACATTATACTAAAGCATATATAAGACATTTACTTATGTGTGATGAAATGTTAGCAGGTACATTACTTTCTATTCATAATATAAGATTTTTAATTAAATTGACAGAAGACATTAGAGAAGAGATAAAGAAAGGAACGTTATTAGAATTTAGAGATGAATTTATTAATAATTATGGAAAAAAACAATGAAATGTCCAAATTGTAATCAAGAGATGATTGAAAAGAAAGATTTTTGTATTAATTGTGGAAAAAGGTTGATTAAAGAGAAACAAGTATCAAAAAAAGGGATAATTGTATTTATGATTTTAATGGTAATTGTTGGTTTTATTACTTGTTATCTTATTATTAATTTAAATACTGATAAAGAGATTGAACCATATATAAAAGGTGAATATAATGTTAGAAAAAGCAAGTGAATATAGTAAATTTTATATTGAAAGTCATCCTGAATTAAAAGAACAAATAGAGTATGGATTAAATAATGGTTTAGTTTTTAATTTTGGTAATGACGAATTTGAAAAATTAAAAAGTTTAAGTTATGTTGTTATATTTGATGATGTTATAAATTTATTTAAAGAAGGGTATAATTTAGGTAATTGTAGTGAATTTGCAAAATTATTAAGTTATGCTTATGACTCTTCAAAAATAGCAATTGGTTATTTTAAACCAAGTTATAATGGACAAAATGGACATGCATGGATGGAATGTGGTAATTATATTTATGATACAACTCTTCTTTTAAAGATAGATAAAGAATATGCAAATGTTCTTGGTTATGTTAAATTAAAAGAATATGATCCAATGACTAATTCATTATATAGAAATAGAAAACAAATATATAATGAAAAATATAATGTGATAAAGGGTAAGTAATACTTATAGATAGGCAAATATGAATAAGAAAATTAGAATAATTGCTGTAATAATTGGTGTTATCTTATTATTAGTAGTTATATTTTTATCTTTGTTTTTTAACCGAAGATTTGAAGTTAGATTTTATTTAGATAATGGTGCGAATGTTGGAACAGTACAGGTTAAATATAATAAAATGATAAATGAAGAAGATATAAAAGGTAAAGATGTTTTAGGAGAATCATTTATTAATTGGTATGAGATAATTGAAGCTAAAGATGGAAAAGATGTATTAGCTGATAAACCATTTGATTTTAAAACTAAAGTTACCAAAGACATTAAGTTAAAAGCAGTATTTGATGAAACTAATAAACTTGATTAAATATGGATGCATAGAAACAACTATACTTGGTATCTGTCCCCCTGAAGTTCCCTCGAAAGAGGGAACATTTTTTATTGAAAGCCAGTAATTATAAGGCATTGTGGGCTTTTTTAATGCCTTAAAGAATTACCATTTTTCGGTATTAGATACGAATTAGATGCGATTTCTTCGATTAATCCGTAATTAATTACTATTTTTAATTAACTAATAAAGGGATAAATATTTTTTCTTGTTTTCTTAGGATTATCAAAAAAACTGTGGTATAATTTACTATGCGAGGTATTTATATGGAAAATATATTCAATAATAAAACATATAAAATAAATAATATATTTTGTGAAGATTGTGTAGAGGGCATGAAAAAAATTAAATCAAATAGTGTAGATTTAGTTGTTACATCACCGCCATATGATGGTATTCGTAATTATAATGGATTTTCCCTTGACCTTCATGAAACAGGGAAAGAGATATATCGTATTCTAAAAGAAGGTGGAATCTGCGCTGTTGTTATCCAGGACCAAACAAAGGATTTTGGTAAATCGCTAACATCGTTTAGAATGATAGTTGATTGGTGTGATAATATAGGATTTAAATTATTTGAAAATATTATTTATCATAAAAATGGTACAGAAGGAGCATGGTGGAAATATAGATTTAGAGTTGACCATGAATATATTCCTCTATTTTTGAAGGGTAAAAAGCCATCATATTTTAATAAAGAACCATTAAAAATTCCTTCAAAGCATGGTGGCAAAACCATGACAGGAAGCGGGAATAGAAGGACTGACGGAAAAACAACAGCAACTGTTTCTAGACAAATAAATACAATGAAATGTAGAGGAACTGTTTGGGATTATATGATGGCAGGAGATAAAAATCCATTAAAAAGAAAACATCCTGCAGTATTTCCAGATCAAATTCCAACAGATATAATTACCTGCTTTTGTCCAGAAAATGGAATTGTATTAGATCCATTTATGGGATGTGGCTCAACTGCAGTTGCCTCAGTCAGATTAAATAGAAATTTTATTGGATTTGATATATCTCAAGAGTATTGTGATTTAGCATATGAGAGATTAAAAAAAGATACATTATTTTATAACAATAAAAAAGAAAAAGAGTAGCGTAATAGAGCTATTCTTTTTAATTGAAAAATCCTTCTTCATCAATTGTATATTCAATTGCTTGACCTGAGGTAATTGCCATTGAAAAACATTTTCCTTCTACCATTTCTGTATAATTTTGTTGGTTAAATGCTTTGTGTTCTCCTTTACCATCTAAAATTCCTTTAGAGAATTTTCTTAATTTAAAGTTATTAAAATTCCATTTTTCTAACTTTGATTCCCAACCCATTAATGAAGCTAATAAATTGATAAACTGTTTTACCCTTTCTTGTTCTTTATCTGTAATATCAAATAGATTATTATCATTAAGTTTTATATTAATTGGTTGTCCTTTTGAATTTGAAATCATTAATTTGTCACCAGTTCTTGAACGATGTTTTTCTGTTGTTTCTAATGTAACAAAATTATATGTTTCATTTGAATTTAATTTATCCCTTTCTCGTAAAAAGGAATTTATTTCTTCCATTACAGTATAAAAAGAATTATCACCACAGAAAATGTCATGAAGAATTGAATCATTATCTTTTATATGTAACCATTCAAACCAATCTAAACAGTTTTCTGTATATCCAAATAAAACGTTCCAAACACCGTCACTAAATAATAAAGGAACAACTGCATCATCACTAAGTTTTATATCTTTAACTTTACTTAATAAAACTAAAAGAAAATGTATTGTAGCAAATGGATATTTTCTTTGAAAATCATGAGTTTTATCAAATCCCCTTAAATTATTAATTTGAATGCAATTATCATAATTACTCCAGTTTGATGGGTGATTGTTTTTATTAAAGCATACCATATGATGCCCAACACTTTTAATTTTATTACAATAAACATCCATATCTAGAAATAAACAGTCTTTTGGATCTATGTTTTCAGGGCACAACATTACCTTACCATCATAATATCCAACTACTTCACCACCAAAGTAATTAATATATAATAAAGCACTTAAAAAACCATCGCTATCTGGACTAATAATCAATTTTTGATTTTCTTTACATATCCATGGATATTTTTGTAATATTTCATTCGAATCCATCTAATCACCTCTAATTAAATTATATCACATTTTTAATAAACAAACTATTTCCATTTATTTAGATACAAATTAGATACGATTTAGATACTAAAAATATAAAAAATGAGTTTTAGATACTTCGCAAGCCCTTATTTCACCGTGTTTATGGGGTAGTGTTCTCTTCTAACTGAAGAGAGCAGGCCCCCTAGTGTCGATCGGTCGCGTGCCAACCTTGTTTGGCGTGTGTATGGTTATGGGTATGGCAGTCACAACTTTTCTGCTCTCTCTCATTTTGTTATACCTTCAATCTATCTAAAAACTAATGTCATAATAGAAAGTGGTAATGGTAGTAGTACTTATTCGTATATACTTTCTTTAGATGTGTAAATGAATATGAAATAAGTTATATATATAAATATATTGTTAATACTAATATTGGTGATATTATGCAATATGATATTAGAAGTGATTTATTAATTGAGGCATTGTCTATTGATACTGATGGTATAGTAAGTGATGTTAGAAATAAAAATAATTTAACGATTACAACTGTAGATGTAATTGATGAGGATATTACTAAAAAAAAGAAGGGAAAATATATTACTATTGAGTTTAATGATATAAATAGTGATAAAGAAAATCTTAAGATTGAGTTAAGAAAGTCGCTTGAGTATTTGTTTAAAATCAATAATATAATGAAGGATAGTAGTGTTTTAGTTATTGGTCTTGGTAATGCAAAAAGTACTGCCGATAGTTTGGGCCCTTTGGTGATAGATAATATAATAGTAACAAGGCATTTAGAGGAACTTGGATATAATAATATGAGAACTGTAAGTGCAATAAAACCAGGTGTAAAGGGGGAAACTGGTATAGAAACTAAGGATATAATAAAGGGAATAATAGATGTAATAAAACCGGATTTTATTATTGCTATTGATTCTCTTGCTAGTAGTTCTATATCAAGGATAAATAAGACAATACAACTTACTGATACTGGTATACATCCTGGCAGTGGTGTAGGTAATAAGAGAGAAGAATTGAGTAAAGATACAATATCTATTCCTGTTATAGCTATAGGTATACCTACTGTTTGTGATGCAGTTACAATAGTAAATGATACGATAGAAGAGGTATATAAGCATTTTGCAATAACTACTAAAAGTATAAATAATCCAGTATTTAAAATGACACCATTATCTAGTATAAAAGTTGATAATTATACTCCATTAAATAAAGATGAGAAAGAGAAATTATCTGGATTAATAGGAACTCTTTCTTATGAAGATAGAAAAGCTTTAATATACGAAGTTCTTTTGAAAACGAATTATAATTTAATGGTAACACCTAAGGAAATAGATTTTATAATAGATAAATTAAGTGATTTAATAAGTATAGGTATAAATGAAGTTTTACATGATTTTAATCTATAATCGACAATTTTTATAATATGATTTATATATTATTTAATTGGGTGATTTTATGAAGTTAAAGGGAAGAAAACATATTTTATTAAAACCATTATTAGTTTTAGTATTTATGTTTTTTATTTGTTATATGACAATAGAATATTTAAGTAATAATATAGAAATATCTAATGAGGAATATGTTCGGTTATTACTTAGTGATTCTTATAAGAGCAAAGATAGTAATTTTTATTATAATGTGATTAGTTTTTTTACTGATAAATTTAATCCGAAGGAAATGCTTAATATTCCTGAAAATAAGGAAGTTAAGATAAAAAACAAATTTGTTAGTAATCCTAATAAAAAGATTATTACTGATCCAGTATTATATATTTATAATACTTATCAATATGAAGAATATAATAGTAAAGATAATATATTTGATATTACGCCTAATGTAATGATGACTTCATATATATTAAGTGAGAAATTAAATAATTTGGGTATAAGTAATATAGTTTTGGATATAAATTTAGATAGTTTAAATGATAGTGATTATATGAAAGTAACTAATAAAATATTAGCAGATAAGAAAAAGGAATATCCTAGTTTAAAATATTTTATTGATATTAGTCGTGATAGTATAGATTCTAATGTTAAAAGTATTAAAATAGATAATAAGAACTATGCTAGAATATTATTTATGATAAATAAAAGAAGCACTAATTATAGTGATAATTTAGAACTTGTTTTGAAATTGAATTCTAGATTGAATGAAATTTATCCAGGTATAACAAGAGGAATAAGTAAAGATGAGAATAGTGATTATGATGGGATTAGAATTGAATTTGGCAATATTTTTAATGATTATGATGAGGTAATTAATACTGTAGATGTGTTTTCGAATATATTTAAAGAGGTATTATATGAATAAAGAATCTGCTGTAAAAACTGTATTTATTTTGCTGTTTATATGTTTTTTAACTATTTATATATCACAGGCAACTGGCTATTATGAGTATAAACTTCATAAGAAAGCAGAATTAACAAAGGAACAAATAAAAAAGTTTGAAAATGATGTTAAGAATAATGAAAAAATTGATTTAAATGATTATTTAAAGGATGGTGTAAAAGATTATTCAAATAGTGTTTCTAAAATGGGAACTGATTTTTCTAATGTAACTAGTAAATATATAAAAAAAGGAATAGATGGTATGTTTAAAATTATAGATAGTTTGCTTACGTAGTTTACAAAATACTCATTTTAAGATATTATTATAATGTGGTGGATTATATGAACGATTTAAGTAAGTATAAGTTAAGTTATAATGATTATAAAATAGATATTAGTGTTATAAATAAATTGTGTTTAGATATAGATGGTGATAATAAGGAATTGTCAATCTTGGAAGTTGTAGTTACAAAAAAGAACGGAAGTGTTGTTTATTTGGGTGATTTTTATGGATTGCTTCCTAAGGTTTTGAGTAATGATGAGATTAGCAAAATGATATCTTATTTAATGGATAATATTGATTATATATTATATGAAAATTCTGGGTTCATTGGAGTGTTTGATGGCAAAGAAGTGACTTTAAATGATAAAATAACTGCTGTTTTAAGAAGAAAAATGAATAATAGTAGTGAACTTGAATTAAAGAACATTTATGAAGAATATATGAGTATGAAGAAAGATACAAAAGAACATGTGAAATATGCTCATTTTTTAGAATTATATTTTAATAGCCATAAGATACCAGATTCAATAGTAGGATCTTACTTAGGAAAAAGAAGAAAATCTATATTGGATTATGATGATGTTTCTTGTGAAATAAAGAAAGATTTTAATATGAATGTTTATGATAGTACATCTACTTATGAATATGAGAATAATTTGGAATTATTAAGTAAATTAAATATAGAAATAAATGAAAAAGTAGAGGAACTTAAGGTATTAGAGAGTTTTATTAATAAGATAGATGATTTGTTAATGTTTCAAAATAATAATATTAAAACGAAAAAAGAGATTGGAACTATTGAACAAGAATTAGATGAATTGAAAATGTTTGACAAAAGAAAAAAAGAATTGAAGCAGAGATTAAAAGAATTAAAAAATGGATTTATTAAAATTGATATGGTTAAAGTGAGAGATGAATTAAAAGTTGATATTTCAGAAAGGTATACGAGTAAGTATGCGGATACTCATGGTATAATAGCTTTATATGATAGGTTATCTTTAGAAGATTTATATCAAGTGTTTAATGAAATACATAGTGTAAGAGAAAGACAGCATTTGAGGTTGTTAGATAAGTATAATAATGTATCTGAAATGGTTCATTATCATGAAGAAAACTTTGTTGATATTGGAGATTTATATGATAGAGTAGATAATAGTAATAGAAAAAAATCATAAAAAAAAGAAAAATTATTGACAGTAAAATTGTACTATGCTATAATTTATCTTGTCTTGGGGAATTAGCTCAGTTGGCTAGAGCATCTGCCTTGCACGCAGAGGGTCAAGGGTTCGAGTCCCTTATTCTCCACCATTAGATAATTAACCCTTATTTTATAAGGGTTTTTATTATATCTTGATATTTTATATACCATTTATATACCAATTTTGATGGTTTTATAAATTATTAATGCAGTTGACTACGTCTTAAATATTTTGCTACTAGAGCAATGCTGGCGCCATTATTAATTAATAGTGATGCACAACTATGCCTAAAGTCATGAATTCTTATTTGTTTTACATTTGCTTTTTCGATGTAATAATTGAATTTTTTTCTCAAGCATGTGCCCGAATATGGCTTGTTTGTTAAATAATTAAATAATATAGGTAACTCAGGGTTGATAGTTACCTTTAATTTTTGTTCAATGTATTTCTTATAATTTTCAATTTCTTTAATTAGTTTTGGTGAAACATCAAGTTTTCTTTGGGATGATTTTGTTTTTGTAGTACTGAAAAAAATTTGAATCTTTTGTATCATAATTTATGGAATGCTTAATTTATAATCTATTACCTCTTTTGTTGACCGGATTTTACGATTTTCCCCTTAACGGGAAAATGTTTTTTTCTTTAACCTCTGTATTCATTTTACTCATCGCTTTCTTACTTCTATTTTAAAAATACCTGTACTAGCATACTTATTTTTTCCTATCTCCAAAATAATTGAATGTTATTTTTGACAAGCATGTATAAATGTGATATTATAAAAAACATGTTTTTTAGGAGTGATTTTATGATAAGTAAAAAGGAGTTGCAATATGTTGGAGGATATCCTAATAAGGTGCCTTTTCCAGGAAAAAATTATGCTATTTCTGTAATGGAATATTTAAAAAAATGTTTGGATGTTTATAAAGATGTATATTCAAAAAAAACATTTAGTTTTATTTTCTCTGATGGTGAAGAGATTAATTTCGCATTGCTAAATAAGAATTTATGCCATTTATTAGGTATAGATTTTAAAGATTTAACTAATGATGATGCTAGTGAAACTATGCAAGATGTTCTTGGCTTTAATAAAGATGAACGTAAAACTTCTTTTGATGTTTTGGTGCGTATAATTGATAGGGCTGATGATGTTATTGAAAATGATTCTATTCCTAGCAATTATAAGATTATGAATTATTATAAATCTTTAACTAAAAGTGAAATGTTTTTGAAGTTGTCTAAGTTTGATAAATTTAATTTTGGCTGTATTAACTTTGATAAGAAAACATATGAATCATTTGATTCTAATTTATTTGGACCACAATCAACTAAGTTTTTATTTACGCAAAGTAATGAAGCAGTTGCTCCTTATTTTATGATGGGACTTAAGTATGATGAACAGTGTGGCCATTTTATACCTGAAACGTTAATTGCACCAAGTGATTTTACAAAGTTTTTTAGAGAACAAGAATTAGTTATTCCTACACAAATATTGATTGATAATTTGGATAATCTTAGTAAGATAAATGCTACTAGTGAAGAAAAATTAGCACTTTTAAATTTATATAAATTTATTATTAATACTTATAAACTTAATTCAAGAATAAATATATTTAGTGATTATGAAAGTGTTTTATCAAGTGGTAAACAGTTATAACTACTAAATTTAGTAAAAAAAATATACTATTTTAATATTTCGTATATTTTTTCTAAACTTTCTTTTTTACTTGGATAAATAATTTCTACATTATCATTTTTGTATCTAGGTGTTAGATGCATATGATAATGTTTTATTTCTTGTCCATAGTCATTGTTCTGAGTAATTGTAAGTCCATCAATCTTTAATTTTTCTTTTAGTAATTTATACATATTTTTTGATACTTTATTTATGTGATTTAGTGTATCTAAGTCGATATCTGATAAATTAGTAAAGTGTTTTTTTGGTATTATAAGTAGATGTCCATCTGAACTTGGATTAATATTTAAGAATACTTTTACTATTTCATCTTCGTAAATGGTGTAAGATGGACTTTCATTATTAACAATTTTACAAAATATGCATTCCATATTTAACCTCCTATTATTATTGTAGCAAAAATACAAATTGTATTCAATAATAAAAAGTGTTATAATTGTTTTGGTGGTAGCATGAAAAAGTTAACAGTTAATATGCTTTCTATAGCTAATACTGTAAAGGGTCAAGGAGTAGAAACTGCTTATAATGAGCTTACTAATCTTTTAGATAAATATGGTAAAGATGACATAAAATATGTGGTTAATAAGGGGTTGGGTTATGATGTGATGCATATGCATACTGTTAATCCTGCTAGTTATTTTAAGCAAAGATTTTCTAAGGGTGTTTCTCTAACTTATGTACATTTTTTGCCAAATTCACTTGTAGGAAGTTTAAAACTACCTAAGTTTTATATGAATGTATATGCATGGTGGACTAAAAGATGTTATTTAAAATCTGATTATTTAGTGGTTGTTAATCCACTTTATATAGATGAAATTGCTAAAATGGGATATCCTAAAGAAAGAATATTTTTTATACCTAATTTTGTGTCTTCTTCTAGGTTTTATGTAATGAGTAATGAAGAAAAAGATAGAGATAGAAAAAGATATGGCTTTAAGAAATCTGATTTTATAGTGATATCTGTTGGTCAATTACATAAAGGTAAAGGAATATTTGAATTTATTGATATAGCAGAAAAAAATCCTGATATAGAGTTTTTGTGGGTTGGCGGATTTACTTTTGGAAAATGGATGGAGGGCTATGATGATATTAAAAGGATTTATGATAATCCTCCAAGAAATTTACATTTTGTAGGAGTTGTTGATAGAGAAGAAGTGAATGTGCTATGTAATATATCAGATGTATTCTTTTTTCCGTCTTTTTATGAGTCTTTTGGTTTGGTTGCACTTGAGGCGGCATTTACTTTAAAACCACTTGTACTAAGAGATTTGGATGTTTATAAAACTGTATATAAAAACAATTATTTAAGTGGGAATACTAATGAGGAATTTATTAAAATAATTAGAGATTTAAAAGATAATAAAAAGTTATATGATGAATATGTAAAAAAGAGTAATAATATAAGAAATATGTATGATGAATATGGAATATATAAAAAATGGCTAGGTTTATATAAAACTATTTCTAAAAAAGAATATCAAAAATGATATTTTTTTCTTCTATTGTGGTAGAATATTTATGTTTGGAGGAGTTTTATGCTAGAGATAAAAAATTTATGTGTAAAAGTTTTGGATAAAGAAATACTAAAGAATTTTAATTTAAATATAAGAGATGGAGAGATACATGCTATTATGGGTCCTAATGGTACTGGTAAATCAACTTTATCAAAGGTTATATTAAGAAGTGATGATTATAAAGTAACTAGTGGTAGTATAGATTTTTGCAATAATGATTTATTAAAGTTATCTACAGATGAGGTTGCTAGGTTAGGAATATTTCTTGCAATGCAATATCCTACTTCTATAGAAGGAGTTAGTAATGCAGATATGTTAAGGACGGCTCTTAGTATAAAAGAAAATAAGCAAATTAATTTGTTTAAGTTTATTACGGATTTAGAAAAATGTTATGATGAGTTAAAGTTTGATAAATCTACTATTCATTCATCTATAAATGAAGGGTTTTCAGGTGGCGAAAGAAAGAAAAATGAAATTATACAAATGAATTTATTAAAACCAAAACTTATAATATTAGATGAGATTGATTCTGGTGTTGATGTAGATAATTTAAAGGTAATAGCTGAAAATATAAAGAAGTATAAAGAAGAAAATAATGCATCGATTTTAATAATTACTCATTATCCACATATTTTAAATTATATAAAACCAGATTATGTTCATATTATGAATAATGGTTCTATAGTAAAAACTGGTGATTATTCACTTGCACTTTCTATAGAAAAAAATGGATATGAGGCAAGCATTATGAAGGAAATATAGAAGTATGAATAAGATATTAATGAATGAAGTAATAGATGGTATAAGGTTTGATAAACTTAAAGATAATGTAATAAATGTATTAAGAAATGAAAGAAAAGTGATTTATTTAAATAGTAGTGATTTTAGTAATTATGAGTTTAATTTGGAAGAAAATGCGTATTTAGAAATAAATAAAATATATAATTTAGGTGAAGTTAATGAAGAAGTTACTATAAATTTAAATGGTATAAATAGCCAAGTTTTATATAATTTTAGAACGCTTTCTTCCAGTAATCAAAAATATATTATTAATGTTAATCATAATAATAAAAATACTATTAGTAATGTTATAAATAGGGCTGTTGTTTTAAATGATTCTAGAATTATATTTGAAGTAAATGCAAGTGTTGAAAAGGGGAACAGTGGTTCTGTTTTGAATCAAGAAAATAAAATTATTACTATGGGAGATAATAATAGTGAAATAAGACCTAATTTATATATTGATGAGTTTGATGTAGAAGCAAGGCATTCAGCAATTATAGGTAAGTTTGATAAAAATGAAATATTTTATTTAATGATGAAGGGTATTAGTTATGATAAAGCAAATGAATTATTAGTAAAGGGATTTTTGAAAAGTCATATAGGAGGTGATTAAACTGAATACAAAGGATTTTAAGATGTTAGAAAAATCTTTGATATATTTTGATAATGCTGCTACAACTTTTAAGCCAAATCAAGTAATTAATAGTGTAATTGATTATTATTCAAATTATACTGCAAATGCTCATAGGGGAGATTATGATATTAGTTATGAAGTTGATACTAAGTATGAAGGCGTAAGAAAAAAGGTAAAAGAGTTTATTAATGCGAAAAAAGATGAAGAAATAGTATTTACTAGTGGTACTACTCAATCATTAAATATGATAGTAAATGGCTTTTTTAAGGATTATTTAAATGATGGGGATGAAGTATTGTTAACTAAAGCAGAGCATGCTTCTAATATACTTCCTTGGTTTAATATAGAAAAAGATATAAAGATTAAATATATTGAACTTGATAATGAACTTGTTACTTTAGATAATGTTATTAAAAGCATTACACCTAATACTAAAGTTATATCTCTTGCACATATAACTAATGTAATAGGAGATGAAAGACCTATAAAAGAAATAACTGATTATGCACATAAACATAATATTTTAGTTGTATTGGATGCTGCTCAAAGTGCACCTCATGTTAAAATTGATGTAGAAAATCTTGGTGTAGATTTTATGGGATTTTCTGGACATAAAATGTGTGGTCCAACAGGAATTGGTGTATTGTATGGAAAATATGAGTTATTGAATAAACTTAATCCACAAAATGTGGGTGGTGGAATGAATAATGATTTTGAGAGTAACATGACATATAGATATAAAGAATTACCATATCGATTAGAAGCTGGTACTCCTAATATAGAAGGTGTTATAGGACTTGGTAGTGCAATTGACTATATAAATAGTATAGGTATTAATAATATAGAAAACTATGTATCTAATTTAAGAAGTTATGCTATAGATAAATTAAGTAAATTGAAAAATATAGATATATATAATAAAGATATTAAATCATCTACAATAATTTTTAATGTAAGAGGAGTACATAGTCAGGATACATCTACATATTTAAATAAGCATGGTATATGTGTGAGGGCTGGTAATCATTGTGCAAAAATATTAAAAGATGAGATAGGTGTTACTAATACTTGTAGAATAAGTTTATATTTTTATAATACAAAAGAGGATATAGATAAACTTGTAGAAGTTTTAGATAATGATAATATATTAAGAGATTCATTAATATAAAAAAAGTTTAGATTTAAATTAATTTTCTAAACTTTTTTAATTTCTAAATTTGTTTTTGAATATATAGGTATATTATTATATTTAAATTCTTCTTCAATTGTACCTATATCATAAGGTGTATTGTCAAAAGCATAATACAAAATTTTTACTTTTTTATTTTCATATAAATAATTATTTGCGGTTTTAATCAATTTTGATGATAAATCAATTGATTTATTTATTATTTTATCCATATCTTTTTTAAAGTTATACTTATCAATATTTATGTATTTATAAAACTTATTATTATGCGAATAAGATTCAATTCTTGATAATTTATTAAACATATTATTATTTTTATATAGTTTTTGTATAAATACATTGGATGTTCTTATAAGTAAGATAGAATATTTGTATAAAAATTGGGCATCAAAAGATTTGTAAACGTTTCTATATGTATTATTTATAATATTTCTTATCTTTTTATCTTTTATATATTTAACTCTTAAAAATGAATAATCATAGCTATCACAATAATATTTATTTAGTAAATATTTATCCAATTCACATTCAATTACTGTATGTGGCTTTATAACAGATTTAATCTTTTCATCTTTAATTATTTTTCCTATTAATGGATGAATAGTTATATCTAGTGCATAATGTGCAATATGACCATATAAATAAGACATTATTAAAGGATCATTTTCTAAATGATTATCTCTTATATATTTAATTGTATCTATAAAAAATTTTCTTGAGTTATTTAAATGTGTATCCAAAAAGGTTTCTCTTCCTACAAAGGTAAGATCTTGACCTAATGAAAACAGCTTTAAATGATTTATATCTATATTAACTTTTAACATGTTTTTTGACTTTAAATTATTATATAATTTTTCGCTCATTATTGCATGACTTGTGTAATTTGCCATATTATTCTTCCTTTTCCATGTTTAATTTTATAACTATTTTAATTATATGTCAAATTTCTTTTATTAAGTATGTTTAATTACTATAGTAATATAGATTGTCTACAGACCCCCTTAGTTGTCTACTTTAAGTATACCAGTGCAAGAGTTAGCGAATATGTTAATACTGTTATCTTTTTTGGTTGACAAGAATATTATTAAGTGATAGAATTTAATTGAGGAGGGAATATTATGGCAGTTAAAATTAGATTAAAGAGAATGGGAGCAAAGAAGGCACCATTTTATAGAATTGTTGTAGCAGATTCTAGGAGTCCAAGGGATGGAAAGGTTATAGAGGAGTTAGGATATTATAATCCATTAACTATTCCAGCTACCATCAAAGTTGATGAGGAAAGGACTATAGCAAGAATTAAAGAAGGTGCACAAATGACTGATACTGCAAAGAATGTATTAAGTAAATCTGGAGTACTAAAGAAAATTCATGATGCTAAAAAAGGTAAGTAATAATGAATTTAGTGGAATTAACTGAATATCTTGTTAAATCTTTGGTTAAGGATTCTGATAGTGTTTCTGTTAAGGAGTTTGAAACTGAGGATGATAGTGTTCTAATACAAGTATTGGTAGATTCATCTGTTATTGGTTCTGTAATAGGAAAAGGTGGTAAGATTGCTAATTCTATTAGGACAATAGTACAAGCAAGTTCATATTTAAATGGAAATAAGAGAGTTAAGATTAATATAGATAGTTTTTAATTCTTTTTATTGCCTCGTAGCCAAGCGGTAAGGCCCCTGACTCTGACTCAGGCATGCGTAAGTTCGAATCTTACCGAGGCAGCCAATTGATAATAATTTATTATTATCTTTTTTTTAAATTTTATTGCTATCTTTTTTTAATTGTAATATAATCTTAATAGGTGATAGTAGATGAGGCAAAGAGTAATAAGTGCTGTCATTGCACTTTTGATATCAGTTCCGCTGGTTTTGCTTGGAGGGATATATTTTAAATTTTTTGTTTTAGTTATTGGTATTCTTGGACTAAAAGAATTATTGGATGCTAAGGGTTCAATACCTGTTTATATTAAATATATATCTTATTTACTTTATTCTTTATTTATTATAGATGGGATATTTTTGGTAGGTAATGAGTTTTCTGTTAATTTAAATTTGGTATTGTTGACTTTACTTGTTTCTTTATTTCCTTTATTGATGTTTCATAATGATAGGAAATATAATATTGAAGATGCATTTTATTTATTTAGTTCAATTGTATTTTTGTCGATTGTTTTTAATCTATTTGTAATCGTTCGTGAAATGAGTTTGTATTTGATTATATATTTGTTTTTAATTACTACTATGACAGATACTTTTGCGTATTTTGGTGGTTCTAAATTTGGGAAGAACAAACTTTTACCAAGTATTTCGCCAAATAAAACTGTTGAGGGTTTTGCTATTGGCCTTACTCTTGGCACTTTAGTATCAACATTATTTTACTATTTTGTGATAGGTAATACTAATGTTGTGTTACTTATAATTCTTACTGCTGTTCTTTCTATTGTAGGACAGTTTGGTGATTTGGTATTTTCAGCAATTAAGAGGCATTATAAATTGAAGGATTTTTCTAATATAATGCCAGGGCATGGTGGAATACTAGATAGATTGGATAGTATAATATTTGTTTTAATGGTTTTTATAATTTTGATTAAATATTTTTAGGAGGTAATATGTTAGCACTTATTTATTTTATATTGATTTTAGGTTTAATAGTTTTTATACATGAATTGGGACACTTTATTTTTGCAAAGAAAGCGGGTGTTCATTGCTATGAATTTTCTTTGGGCATGGGTCCTAAAATATATTCTTTTAGGAGAAAAAATGATGAAACTACTTATTCAATAAGAGCATTTCCTATTGGTGGATTTGTTCAAATGGCTGGTGAAGAAATTGATTGTGATGATGATATTCCTAAGGAAAAAAGAATGCAATCAAAAACAACATGGCAAAGGTTTAAGATAGTTGTTGCTGGTGCATTTAATAACTTTTTACTTGGATTATTTTTGTTGTTTTTAATGGCTTTAATATATGGTAGTCCTGAAACTAAACCATATATTAGTGAAACTTCAAAGGATTATAATGCTTATAAGGTCGGTATTAGGGAAAATGATTTAATATTAAAAATAAATGGTAAAAAGGTAAGTACTATTGATGATGTACTTTTGGAATTTGAGTTGATAAAGAAAGGGGATCCTATTAAACTTTCTTTAAGAGATGAAAAGGGAAATATTAAGGATGTTTCTGTTATTCCTACTAAAGAGAAGATTGATGATGTTGATACTTATGTGTATGGAATATCATTTTCTAATAAGAGAAATACAGGATTTGTTAATTCGTTAAAGTATATGTTTACGAAGTTTGCGTCAATATATAGATCAATGGTAAATATAATATTAAATTTGTTTACAGGACATTTGGGCATAAATAGTTTATCTGGACCTGTTGGTATATATTCAGTAGTTGGTGAACAAGCGAAGACTGGTTTTGCTAATTTAATTTATTTGATTGCATTTCTATCAATAAATGTTGGATTTGTTAATTTAATACCTTTTCCTGCATTTGATGGAGGAAGAGCATTGTTTTTGATAATTGAAAAAATTAGAAAGAAACCAATTAGTCAGAAAACTGAAAATACAATTCATTCAATTGGGTTTATACTACTTATGATATTAGTATTAGTAATTACTGTAAATGATATAATTAAGTTGTTTTAGTGGAGGAATTTATGAATAATAAATTAAGAAATGTTTGTAAAAGTTATGATGTTATTTGTAATTGTGAATTTTTAGATGATGATTTGTTTAGTAAGAAATTGGTGGAGTTT
The DNA here is from genome assembly GCA_900550145.1 of uncultured Mollicutes bacterium. GTDB lineage: Bacteria > Bacillota_I > Bacilli_A > RF39 > UBA660 > CAG-1193. Next base: position 4,507 of record URRF01000008.1, on the reverse strand, counting down.
TATAAGAAACATGTTTCTAATGTTAAGTTAGATAATGAAGCTGAATTAAGGAAAACTGCTAGATTTGATAGGATGGTTAGGAGATATATTGAAGATTATAATTTTTCTCGTAAATTACAGTCATCAATTGATGTTTCATCTATTGTAAATAGTGGTGTTGATTTATGTGAACCAGTGCTTGAATATGTATCTGCTTTTTCTGATAAATATGATGAAGAGGCGAATGTAGTGGTAACTAATACAAGGTGGATATAATGAATAATTTGAAAGTAATTTTTATGGGAACTCCTGAGTTTTCTCTTCCTGTTTTAGAAGGACTAAATTCAAAATATAATGTTGTTATGGTTGTGTGTCAACCAGATAAACCATCAAATAGGGGGGTAGTGCAGTATTCTCCTGTTAAGGATTTTGCTATTAAGAATAATATAAAGGTTTTTCAACCAGTTAATGTAAAAAATGAATATCATGAAATATTGAGTGAAAAACCAGATTTAATTGTTACTTGTGCATATGGTCAGATAATACCTAAGGAAATTCTTGATTATCCAAAGTATGGATGTATAAATGTTCATGCATCGCTTTTACCTAAGTTAAGGGGTGGTGCACCTATACATAGAGCAATAATAGAGGGACATAAGGAAACTGGCATAACAATTATGAAAATGAAAGAGAAAATGGATGCAGGAGATATAATATCACAAGTTAAAACTGAGATATTGGATGATGATACGGTTGGTACTCTTCATGATAAATTAAGCGTTCTTGCTAGGGATTTGCTTTTATCTACTATTCCAAATATTATAAGTGGTAATATAAATTTGGTTAGACAAAATGAGGAAGAAGCAACTTTTGCTTGGAATATTAAAAGAGAAGATGAGAAGATTGATTTTAGTAAAACAACAAGAGAGATATATAATCAAATTAGAGGGCTTAATCCTTGGCCAGGGGCTTATGCTATATTAAGTGGAAGAATTATAAAAATATGGGCTTCTAGATATGGTGATAAATTCTTTAATGAGGAAGTTTTGAATGGACAAATTGTTGAGTTGTATAAAGATGGAATTGGTGTTAAAACTTCTAATGGTGAGATAATTATTACGGAACTTCAATTAGAAGGTAAGAGAAGAATGCTTGCTAATGAGTTTATGAATGGTGTAGTAAATAAGGAATTGCTTGTAGGAAGAATGTTTGAATAGTAGGTGATGTAATGTTTAAGAAATTACGAGATTTTAATGAAAAAAATAGTACGATTTTCTTTTTCATTGCTTTGTTAGTTATAATTTCTTTTTTGATTGTTAATGGATTTAAAAGTAAGAACGTAAAAGATGATGGTAAGAAGTGTAATGTTTTATTTAATACTAAGAGTACTATGAATTATTTTTATGATGTTAAAATCGATAAGAATGGTGAAATAGTTTTATTAAATATTAAGAATTATGGTAATAAGTATTTAATTCGTAAAACTGAAAATGGAAAGGAGACAAGTTATTTTACTAATTATATAAATAAGTATATTTTAGTAGATGATGAGTATGTTTTATATAATGGTAATTATATTGTTTCTGGTATTGATGATAGATTTTTGTTTTTAGGATATATAAATGATCTTAGTTTAAAAAGTGAAGCGACTAATAAAAATGGCGAATATTGTTATATTAATAATGATACTTCGTTGTGTGCTGTAAATAATAAAACTTTGGTTTTAAAAAATGAGAAATTTACTATAACTTATGATATTGATGTTGATACTATAGTTAACGATTTCGATGTTTCTATTAAATTAGTAGAAGAAACTAAAAAAGATGAAGTTAAGAAAGATAATGTGGTTAATGAAAATAAAAAAAGTGATTTGACATAAATCATTTTTTCTATATGGGAATATTTTTAAGTATATGATATAATAAAATAGGTGATTTTATGAAAAAGAATGTATTAATTTTTTCGTTGTTGTTTGCATTTATTGATCAAGTGATAAAGTATTTTGTAATAAATTATTTGGAATTATATAAGAGTATTAAGGTTATCCCTAATTTCTTTTATTTAACTTATACTCAAAATGATGGAGCGGCTTTTAGTATTTTATCTGGTGGTAGATGGTTTTTTGTTGTTATGGGTGTTGTTGCACTTATCCTTATTGTTAAGTTTATAAGTATTGATAGATATATTACTAAATATGATACTGTTGCTTATTCTCTTATTACGGGAGGTATAATAGGAAATTTAGTAGATAGAATAGTTTATACTCATGTAATAGATTATTTAGATTTTTATATATTTAATTTTGATGCACCTATATTTAATTTTGCAGATATGTGTATTGTTATTGGTGCTTTTATGATATTATATACCTTATTTGTTAGGGGGGATTTAGATGAAGATATTCACGGTAGAAAACGAATTAAGTGATGTAAGATGTGATAAGTATTTAATAGATTTACTTGGAATTAGTAGAACTAAAATACAAAAACTAATTGAAAATGGGGATGTTTTAGTAAATGATAAAAAGATTAAAAGTAGTTATGTAGTAAGATGTGATGATGAAATTAAGGTTAATGATATAATTAATGAAGATACAGAAATTAAACCAGAGAAAATGGATTTAGATATTGTATATGAAGATGAGTACTTATTAGTTGTAAATAAACCAAGTGGTATGGTTGTTCATCCTGCGTTAGGACATTATACTAATACTTTAGTAAATGGTCTTATGTATCATACAAGTTTAAGTAATGATAATATAAGACCTGGTATAGTTCATAGGATTGATAAAGATACAAGTGGTTTATTGTTAGTTGCTAAAAATGATGATGTGCATGTTTTATTGAGTGAAGAACTTAAATTAAGAAAGGTAAATAGAAAATATTTGGCTCTTGTTTATGGTGTTATTAATAATGATACAGGTACAATAGATGCACCTATTGGAAGAAGTTTATTTGATAGAAAGAAAATGAGTGTAACAGATATTAATAGTAAAGATGCGATAACGCATTTTAAAGTGTTAGAAAGATATAAAGATGCAACATTAATTGAATGTACTTTGGAAACAGGAAGAACGCATCAAATAAGGGTTCATATGGAGTATATAGGATACCCTATAGTAAATGATCCTGTGTATGGAAAGAAAAAAGTTATTAATGATTTTGGACAAATGTTACATGCTAAGACACTTGAGTTTACTCATCCAATTACAAATGAGTATATGAAGTTTAGTGTGAATCCTCCAAAGGAATTTTATGATATTTTAAATTTATTTAAAGAAGGTGAGAGTAATGAATAGTGAAATATCTTTTAGAGAAAAAGATGTATTAGTAATGAAACTACTTCATTATTTTATAACAGAACAAGGTTATAATCCAATTATATTAAGAGGTGTAACTGATGAAATATGGCTTGAAAATATGGATGCTCCTTATAAAATAGTTAGAATAAATACTGGATATATTCATAATGAAGAACAGTTTGATTTTGATATATTTAAAACAAAGAAAATAATGAGTAAAATAAAATTAAAAACATTTTCACTTAGAATGAATGCACTTTCTTTGTTTCTTGATTTAGGTGATTCAGTTGTACTTAAATCAAATGAAAATATAAATTGTATTCAAATAAAAGATGAAAGTGATGTTGAAAATTCAAAAATATTAGAAGAAACATTTCCTGATATAAAAGATAAATTATCATTTAATGAAGAAGGAATAGAGTTATTTGCAAAAATAACTGAAGATATAAATAAAAAAAATATAAAAGATGCAAAAGAAGCAGAAGATGTTTTTAAAGAGAAAACACCTTATATAACTTATATATTGATTGCAATAAATGTAATAATGTTTATATTAGTTAGTATATTTTCTGCTGGTAAAGACAATTTAGAAGCATTAGTGCGTTTTGGGGCTTTAAATAAAACTTTAGTTGTAAATAATCATGAATATTATAGATTATTAACTAGTGCGTTTTTACATTTAGACATAATGCATTTATTTTTGAACATGTATGCTTTATTTATTATTGGAAAAGATATAGAAAATTATTTTGGAAAAATAAAATATTTATTAATATATTTATTTAGTGCATTAACTGGTTCACTTGTTTCACTTGTATTTTTACAATCAAATATTGTATCAGTTGGTGCTAGCGGGGCAATATTTGGTCTTATGGGAGCACTTTTATATTTTGGATATCATTATAGAGTTATGTTAAATAACGCTATTACAAGACAAATTGTACCTGTTATATTACTTAATTTATTTATTGGATTTTTATCTACTGGTATAAATAATTTTGCTCATTTAGGTGGATTAGTAGGTGGTTTAATAGTATCTATGGCAGTAGGTGTAAAATATAAATCATCAAAGTTTGAGAAAATTAATGGATTAATATGTACTATATTATTTATATTGTTTTTAATATATATGGTATTTATTAAAAGATAAAAAGATAAAGGGATATTTGAAGTGAATAAGTCAACAAAAAGTGGACACTAAAAAAGAATTTATTGAAACCCTAGTTC
>URRF01000007.1 GCA_900550145.1 uncultured Mollicutes bacterium | reverse complement strand
GAGAGAATCGAACTCCCAACAGTGGTTTTGGAGACCATTATTATACCATTTAACTATACCCCTAGGTCACATTAATTATTTTACAGTGTTTATCATAATTTGTCAAATATTTATATATAATTTTATAGGTGATTTATATGCTTATTAAATATAATACAAAAGAATTGGAACTTCTTGCAAGATTAATGAGGGCTGAAGCGACTGGTGAGGGAAATCTTGGTATGCTTATGGTTGGTAATGTTGGTATTAATAGAATTATTGCAGATTGTTTGGATTTTAAAAATATAAGAAGTATTCCTGACATGATATATCAAACACCAGGTGGCTTTTCTGGAAAAGATAGTCCGCTATTTTTTAGTAATCCAACCACAAAAGAAAAACAGTTAGCAGAGAGAACCATAAGAGGTGAAACTTTTTTCCCTGCCACTAATGCTTTATGGTTTTATGCTCCTAAAACGGGTACTGTTTGTAGATCAACTTGGTATGATCAAAAACTAACAGGTAAGTATAAAAGTCATTGTTTCTATGAACCAGCTTCTGGCATTTGCAAGAATTTACATTAAAAAATCTATAAATGATGTGAAATTTAAGTTATAACATCAAAATATAGATTTTTTTATTATACAGGTATTTTTATTATTTGACCTATACTTAACAAATTATTCGTCAAATTATTCAATTTTTTGATTTCATTTATGGTTGTGTTATACTCTCTTGCTATCGAATATAAACTATCTCCTCTTTTTACAGTATATGTAGTGATGTCACTTGTTGTAGATGGAAGTTTAAGTTTATCGCCTATATTTAGTGTATTACTTGTTAAATTGTTTAATCTTTTGATTTCATCTACTGTTGTATTGTTTGATAATGCAATTGAATATAAACTATCTCCTTTTTTTACTATATATGTATTTGGTTCTGTTACTACCTCAACTTCAACTAATGAAGTAGGCATTTTTAATACCTGACCTATTTCTAAATTATTAGAAGTAAGATTGTTTATTTTCTTTATTTCAGATACTGTCGTATTATATTTTCTTGCAATTGAATATAGATTGTCGCCTCTTTTTACTACATAATCATTTTCTCCAATTATTTCTTCACCAGCAAGCGTTGGTAATTTTAAAATTTGACCTACATACAATTCATAATCAGTTAGTTTATTTAAATCTATTAGTTGTTGAACGGGTATATTATTCTTTTTCGCTATAGAATCTAACGTATCACCATACTCCACTACATAAGTATTGGTAGGTGCTGCTATGTCGACTTCTGCTTCGAATTCTTTTTTTACTGGTATTTTTAAAGTTTGACCTACATTTAAAACATTAGAACTTAGATTGTTTAATCTTTTAATTGAATCAACTGTTGTGTTATATTTAGATGCTATTGAATATAAACTATCTCCTTTTTGAACTACATAATTTATGTTAGTTCCTGTTGATTCAACAAAACCAGGTATAATTAGTTTTTGACCTATACTTATTAAATTATTTTGTAAATTATTTGCTGATTTTAAATTATTTACGTCTATTCCAAATTTTTTGGCTATTGAGTATAAACTGTCGCCTCTTTTTACTACGTATATTGAACTTTCACTGACTTGATCATATGGTGCTCCTACGTAACTAGCCACTGCTCTAACTGTTGCTTCTGCCAAATTTTGCCAATTATTCTTTATGAAATTAGCATCTTTTATATTGTCTACAAATCCATACTCAATAAGTACAGGTTCTGTTTTACCAGTTAATCTGTGTATAAAATAATAATCTTTTGAGGGATCAGATGGTAATCTTCTTTGATACCATTTTCTTATTGGTTGACCTGTTTTGGCAATCTCTTCTAAGATAAGTTTAGATAAAGCATCATTGTTTCTGAGTGCATATACTGCTTCAGCGCCTGTGCCACCAGGCAATAATCAAAGTGTAACGTTTTGTTATTTTTTTGATAAATTCATTATATAATTTTCAAATACTTTTGGATTATTTTTTATCATCTTTTGCAATTCAGACCAATCAGTCTTCGTTTTTTCTACTACATCTTTATATTTATCTGCAAAATGTTCATTAATTTCCCAATGAAGGTAATCTTTATATTTATTAGTATAATCTTCTGTTAACTTATTTTTATCTACCCTAGAACATAATAGTGTAAATCCCATGAATATACAAAAAGCGTCGATATGATCTTTATCATCATGAATTAAATATTTTAAAGATGAATATATTAATATTTCCAAAAAATAAGCAATTAGATAAAAATATAAAGCAAATAAATCTTCATCATTATTTTTATTAACTTCTATCATCATACTAACTACAATTGAACTATGTGTATACAAACATAACTTTTCATAAGTTTCTTCTAATAATGATTGTAATTCATCATCCTCAAATTCTTCAAATAAAACTGGATTAATTTCTTTTAATTTAGATTTAAAATTATTTAATATTGCTGTAGGACGAGTATTTTTGCTTTTACCACATTTTTCTAAATTTTTAAATTCTTCAAATGTCTCTGTTGGGTCAAAAAATATCATCATTGCCATCATTATTTTTTCCATACACGAACGCATCAATGTTGCAGAATCCACTAAGTCTTTTTTTCTTAAAAGTTTATAAACATTATTAATTGTATTATTAGCTTGTTGTAATAGATTAATTGTTTCAATACTAACATCTTCTGTAACCGATAAATTCTTCAGATATTTCTTTATATATCTTCTCATTGGTTTTACAAAATTAGTCTTTACTAATTGTTCAACAAATATCATATTCTTTTCTTCCATTTTGTTCCCCCTATAAGTAGTTTATCTATTTCTATGTTTACTTTGTTCCTATTGGAACAAAGTTTTTAAATATTATTTAATATACTAAATTTGTAAATTATTTCAATATTTTTATCTTTATCTATTACTATTTTATCAATGATAGCTTGCATTAATTCCCTAGTTGGATTTTCTAAGTCAATTAATGCTTCTATTTTATCCTCATATTTTTTTACATCATCTGTCTTATTTTGCATATCCTTTTCATCTGCCTTTAATTTCTTTATTTCAGTCCTTGATTTAGTTAACAATACTTCAGTTTCATTAGCTATTCTTTTATACATCTCATCTGATACTAATCCTCTAAACTTATCTTCATATAGCATATCTAATTTATTAAGAAGATCTTTTTCTTTTTTTTCTAAATCAAATATTCTTGCTTCTATTTTAAGATTATTTTTCTTTCTATCTTTTAATTCAAGTGCAAGATTTGGTACATTAATTGCTTCCAAATACTTTTTACATGTGTTTTTAATAACTTCTAGTAATGCTTCTTCTAATTTATCATAAGGCATAAAATGTGGATAACATAAATGTCTTCTTGGATCTCTTGAATACTTATTACAATTAATTGTCCAATAATCATGATTCTTTCTATAAGTAATAGTTAGTGTATTGCTGCATTCCTTACAATATAATAGATTTTCAAATAATCTTTTTTCTCTTTTAGTTATATTAGTAATATTGGTTCTTTTAACATTTCCTTGTATTTTTTCAAAAATCATTCTATCTACAAGAGGTTCATGAGTATTTTTAACTATAATCCAATTTTCTTTTGGAACGGCCAATTTCTTTTTAGTTTTATACCCTCTTTTATACTGAATATTTTGAACCATATCACCAACATACATTTGATTTTTAAGTATCTTTTTAACAGAAGATATTGTCCAAATAGAATTATATTTACTCCTTGCGCGAGGATTTTTTCTTTTGAGACTACTTGGTGTTTTAATTTTACTATCATTTAAATAAGTAGTTATTTCTGATAAACCAACTCCATCATTAGCCATTTCAAATATTTTCTTAACCACAGGTGCATATTCAGGATCTGGTAGTAGGTGTCCTTTATCATTAGGATCTCTCATATATCCATAACTTGGAGCACTACCAATAAATTTTCCTTTTCTTTTTTTATATTCTAATACATTTCTAATTTTAACTGAATTTTGTTTACTATAAAAATCATTACATGCAAATATAAACATTACAGAATCATTACTTGATTTTAATTTAAAATTATCATAACTTTCTTGTATAGATATAAATCTTATACCATTTTCAGGAAAATAATTTTCAACATAATAACCTGTTAGTATATGATCTCTTCCTAATCTTGATAAATCTTTAACTATTACAAGATTTATGAGTCCTTTTTTCAAATCTTCCATCATTAGATTAAACCCTGGTCTATCAAAATCAGTACCGGAATAACCATCATCAACATATTCTCCTACAAAGATAAAACCATTATCTTTTACAAATTTCATTAGTATATTTCTTTGATTAAGGACACTCTCGCTTTCTGCTTCGTAAGATTTTCCTTGATCGGCTTCAGATAATCTTATATATATTCCTGCTTTGTAAAACTCTGGTGCTTTTACTGTATTGTTATACATTTATACTCCTTTCTTCTTGTATAACAAATTAAAGCCAATTATATTGTACCATAAAGAACAATATAACACCATTGTTCTACTCATTATCCATCACTCTTTTTATATAATTAGTTATCAACAAGATTAAATCAGGAGAATCTTTTTTAAATGTTTCTATTATATTAAACATAAGTCACCTCTTTATAGTGTATGACTTTGTTAAACAATAAATTATTCATCTCCTTTTGTTATTTCATTTATTAATGCTTCTAATTCTTTAATTTCTTCTTCACTCATAGGTTCAGATACTGTAGATTTACCATTCCAAGATATGATATTACCTTCATCATCATATTCTATAGCAGGACCTATATTTTTTCTTATATTATTATTTTTATTATATTGTTTAAAGTTTTCTTGAATACTGGTATTAAGATTTTCTTGTATATCTGATATTCTTTTTTTGAATACCTCTGATATTATGATTTTTCTCTTGTCATCATTTTTTTCTTTATTACTGTGCTTTACAACAATATAACCATATTTAGATAAACTACTTATACTCTTTGATATTGTCTGTTTACTAACTCCAAATTTCTCACTAAGATATCTATTTTTAGCCCAACAATATCCTTTTTTCTTGCAAAGTGACAAAATGTAAATTAATAGTAATCTTTGAAGTGTTGTTAAATTCTTATCTCCTAATAAACTTGTTGGAAAAACTAATTTAATAAAAGGTTCAATATCTCTTTCCATATTCATTGATATAAGATTACCTTAATAGTCTATTATTTGTCAGTCTTTTAGAGCATAAGAAAAAGAACTGAACAAAGAATAGTACAGCAATTCTAGAAATACTCTAGTACTTCCGTTTAATTTTGGCACTTCATTCTTGTTAAGTTCTTTATAAGAACATTGCATAAACTTCCTTAAGTAAAAAGTCGACTCTTCTCGAGTACACTCGTCGTACCCTAACTTAATTATAGCAAATTTTTACAAAATTTTCAATTTTGTCCACTTAAATTATTACTTAAAAAAGTAAATGTAACTTTAGATAGTAATTTTTTAAAAGTTGCATTTAGTTCTTTAATATTATTTAATATATTCTTATCAATTGTTTTCTTATTAAAAATTGAAAGGATGTTTTATATGAAAAAAGAAAGATTAACAATTGAAAACAGAATGTTAATTGAACAACTATTGAAACTAAATTATAAATTAAAAGATATTGCTGATGCTATTGATTCAACTTCTTCCACTGTTTCTAGAGAAATTAAAAAAAGAAGAATTTGCAGTAAAGGTAATCTTAAAGAATGTGACAAATTAAAAAGATTTCCTTATGTGTGTTCATGTTGCAGTCTTAAAATAAATTGCCATAAAAAGAAATACTATTATAATTATAAAAAAGCACAAGAAAATTATGATTATCTATTACATTATTCTAGGAAAGGAGTTGATATGTCTATTGATGAAATAGAATATTGGAATGATTATTTAACTAACAAATTAAAAAACAAAAATCAACCAATCTTACATTTATACAATACTATAGAAAAAGAATTTCCAAAATCCATTCAAACTTTTTATAACTATGTTCATGGAGGTTTTTTTTCAAACATAAACGATGAAATGTTACCTAGATCCTATAGCTACAAACCTAGAAAAAGAAAAGATGAAGCTCCAACTATAAGATATGATAATCCAACAAGAAAAGGTCGCACATTAAAAGAATTAGAGGAATATTTAACAATAAATCCAAATGCAAATATAGTTGAAATGGATACTGTTATTGGAAAATTTGAAGATAAGAAATGCATACTAACTTTTTATTTTAGAAATAGTAAACTAATGCTGATGTTTCTTATAAATAAGTACAAAACCTCAGAAGTTAAAAGAATTTTTAATTATCTTAGAAAAAAATTAGGTACAACAAAATACAAAGAATTATTTGAGATTATTCTTACTGATAATGGTTGGGAATTCTCTAAACCATTAGATATAGAAATTGATCCTATTACAGGTGAAAAAATAATAAATGTGTTTTATTGTGAACCATATTCTTCATGGCAAAAAGGTGGTATAGAAAGAAACCATGAGTTTATAAGATATATAATACCAAAAGGTATTACTTTTGATAATTTAAATAATGAAAATATTATAAATATGATGAATAATATAAATAATGTCAAAAGAAAAAGTATGGAGTTTAAAACACCATACTTTTTCTTTACAAAAATTTATGGAGAGAAAATTTCCAAAACTCTCCATCTTCATCATATTGATGAAGAAGACGTTGATTTAAGTTATAAAATACTTAAATAATCAACAGATTGAAAATAAGAAAACAATTGATATTTCAAAACTAATAACTTACATTTAATTTTTGAAATTATCTTCAAAATACTTTTTCGAATGCATTAATTCCCTTTTTCGATTACTATTTTATCTAAATTTACAAAAAATGCAAGTATAAAACTTGCATTTAGCTTAATATTACCAGTATCTTATTTAACTTGCATTTACTTCTTAAAGTAACTTTGTCCACTTAAATATTTTATAAAAAAATTAATCATCAACATCATAATCTTGATTGAATATATCATCAACAGTAATATCATTATTAATTTCCATGTCAGAATAATCATAATCAATACTTTCAGAAGCAATTTCTTTGATAAATTCATTTAAGTCATCATCAAGAATTGCTTCAACACAAATTGAATCTATTATTGAATTATAATCTATAATTATGTCTTCCATTTTATAACCCATAATCTTAATATCATCAATTAACTCTTCAGCTTTTGAATACAATTTTTCCTCAATTTGTAATTCCAAGTTTGAAATATAATTATCATCAATCTCTAAGTTTTTTATCTCATTACCCTTAAACTTATCATTTGGTGATGTATTACTAATTATATCACTTGCATATTCTTCACCGTATGAAATTAATTTATTCTCTAGTGAATTTTTATAAATTGTATTAAAATTAATTTCTATAACATCTTTAGATAATTCTGTATTTGAGTAGTATTTTAATAAATCTTCTATGTAATAGTAATCTGATTTAGAGCATCTTTTTGAAACTAGAGAGATATTATTCAAAATTGACTGTAAACCATAAAAAGATTGTATTTTTTTATTTAATAATAATTTAATGTGATAATCTCCACCTAAATTAGTCTCAAAAAAACTAAGAAGATAATCCTTTATATTAATATCACAATAGTTATTTTTCAAAATAAAATTTATTTTCTTTTTAATATTTAAATTTTCACTATCTATATGTGAATTATACTGACTATAACATAATAATCCTTCAAAATTATGAATGCTTTTACTTAACAAATCTGGATATATATTTGCTATTTTTTCTATTTGTTCTATATAGATTGAATTTTCATAAATCTTTTTTAATTCTGCTAAATTATCTAAAAGGTAATTTTGAATATAATCATTTATTGATGGATTTAAAACACTAAGGTATTTTTTCTTTCCTAATATAGCAATACCTATTAATGATTTACTTAACCTATTAATAGAATCTTCAAAACTATATTTTTCCACTTCATAATTGCAAGCACACAAAAAATTAGTAACAGATTTATGTATTACATCAATTGGAACATAGTTGTTACCAAGAGTATATAACTGATACATTAATATTACATCACATACTTCTATTCTTTCAAACTCACTTTTCCATATGCCCTTAGGATTGTTAAGTGATTCAATTAAATAATCATAAAAATCATCATCTCTTTTGTTAGCATTCTTCGCACACATCTCTATAATGCGTGTATTAAATGATTTATGGTTAATTATTGAATTATACTTTCTATTTTCCTTGACAGATTGATAAGACTTCTTAGTAACATTATTATGATACATAAGATTATACAAAATTCTTGCTCTATCCAAATGGCTTATATCATTAACATCTATTAAGCATTCTTTAATACCTAATTCATCCAGTAACTTTTCAAATTCTTCTTTTTCATGTTTAGCTTTATTCAAAATTGTAATTCTACTATTTAGTATCACTTTTTTATTATTAAATATTGTTGTAAGTTTTAACAAATTTTTTAATTCATTAATTAATTTGTCATCTAAAGATAAAGAAGTTTGTCCTAAAAAATCATCCAAAAAAATTATTTCTGGATCATCATTTTGATGTACAGATTCGATTAGTTTTGATAAATCATTATTAGAAACTGTTGTTAACTTATATGCTTTATTACTTGCCAAAAGATATCTTATTAACATCTTCGAAGTTATTGTTTTACCAATTCCTGGATCACCAACAAATAAAATTATACCATTTGAATTAATAATATCAACAGCCTTATAATAAGCTTTTGTTTCAACAAAATATTTTGACTCTTTTTCAAAATCATTAATAATAACCTTGCTAATAGCATCAGAGTATCTATTTAAATATAAATCTAGAACAACAGATGAAGACAACCATAGTTTATGATTCTTTTTTAATACATCTACATTACTTTCTTCTGATAAGAAATCATCTATATCATTTTTACCTATAATATAAGAATAATCATTCATATATTTACTAAATATATCAAAAATATCTTTAGTAATAGTTTCACCTAATTCAGCAGTAGTAAGCAAATAGTATTTTTCAAAGTTTTGCGTTTCTATTTTTTTATATTCATTTTTACATATAGTTTTTAATTTTGATGAATCTTTATATCTTTTACATTGGCAAATAATTTTTTTATCTAGACTTATTAAATCTATACCATCATCTTTTCCAGGACCAAATCTTTTAAATTTTATATTTAACTTTTTCTCCATAAAATCCATACAAAACTTTTCAAACTCTAATGGATCCAAATTCATTAAATTAAACATTACCATTACCTCCTAAAAGCAAAAAAGTGCAATACAAAACCAACAAATATGATCTGTACTAGCACCATTATTCTTTAATTTACAATTTTATTCTTTATATATTTTGACAATTCATTATTCGTACAATAAATATAGCATCCTTTCATACCTCTAGTCATTAATGTTCTATATGTATTTTTAATAATTGAATCAGCTATTTTATTTGCTTCTTCTTGTCCTTGTTCTTTAACTATTTTATTTATACCTTTTAAAGATTGATCAGTTTTAGCTCTTTTTGTATAATCAGTAATTATATGATCATTTTCATATCTCATGTCATCACCAATAATAACACCGACATAATCAAACTCTAATCCTTGACAAGTATGGATACATCCTGCTTCATTGACAGAATTAGGATCAATAGCCCATGTTTGAGAATTACCTAAATTCCAACTTATTTCAAAGTCATGCTCAGGAATAACTATATCATGAATACTAGAATTATTTTTTGCATTCCCATCTTTTATCCAATCCCAACAATAACCAGCAACTATTCTTGATTTATTATTAATTGCATTCTTTTCTTCAATAGCTTTTCTCATTTCATTTGGATCATCAAATACTTTAAAATCATAATCAAATCCATCTATATTAAAATTAGCTGTTTCTTTTATTTCCAATATATTGTTTAACCATGCTATATATCCATCTGAACCATTACATCTAAATTGACTATCTAACTCATATGTATAAATACCAGCACCTAATTCATTAGCATATTTCTTAATCATATCTTCACTACCAATATCCTTAAGAGTCACTTTTTGATTTTCATCTATAAAGAATATTGAAAATTTAGAAGTATTAATAATTTCTTTAATTTGATTTTCACCTTTATTTTGAAACATTCCAGATTTAGCATTTAATCTATGTGCTTCATCTACTACTAATACATCTAATTTATTGCTCTCTTCATCAACAAAATTTCCAGATCCTTGAAATAAGTGATTAATATATGTTTGAGTATAATTACCTCTTAACTTAGCAGAGAACACACTTCTTGGAGCTGCATTCTTGGTTACATAAAAGCAAGTCATATTTCTGTTATTAAACTCAACCAACAAATTAATAGCAAGTACAGATTTACCAGTACCTGGCCCACCTCTAACTATCATTACATTCTTTTTATTACTAGATACTGTATCAATAGCATTGCTTAAAGCATATTCATATATAATCTTTTGCTCATCAATCATATAAAATTCTTTATTACCTTTAAGCATTTGTGTTAAAGAATCTTGTAACATTTTAGATGGTCTAATTCTTCCATGATCTATTTCATATAAAATACTTCCATCATCACCATTTTCAATATATTTTTTAATAAAGTCTCTTAATTTGATTACATCATTATGTCCAAATAATGGCGCTTTAGATGTATACTCTTTATAATTATCAGATAATAACGTATCATCATTTTCAAAATAATAATTATGTAAATATGCACATGGTACTACATTAATATCCTTTAATTGGACTGATTCATTATAATCTTTGATTAAATTTGCATAAGTCATAGCCTGATATGATGGATGATTAACATCTCTTAATCCACCACCAGTGTAAGTATTAACTTTATATACACCATCAAGTTTACCAACTTCAGTCGCTTTATCCCATTGTTTTAATTCGACAATAACAACATTAGATTTACTATTATTAAATCCCGATATCATAAAATCTATTCTACAACCAGTTGGTGGAATATTATATTCAATAGCAATACCAATATTATTTGGTATTTCATTATCACTTAATACGCCTCTCATATATTGCATAGAATTCTTCCATGAATTAAATTCCGGTGCACTTGGTTTTCTTTTAATTTTTTCAATATACTTATTTCTTATTTTGTCAGCAATTATTCCCAAGTCAACATCGTTAATAAATCCTGATTTTATTCCTTCATATACTAACATACTACCTCTCCACCATTTCTTCTAATTTTTCTTGTTCTATAGCAAGATTAGTAATATCAAGCCTAGTGCTTTTACTGTTATCTTTTATAGTTTTAAAATTAGCATTTATTTTTTGAACATATCTATTGCTTATTAAATCGTCATAATAGACTTCTATAACTATTTTTCTATTATTCTCATTATTAACATCAAGGCAAAAAATTAAGTCAATCCAAACAAACTCTTCTTTCCTTATAAAAGCTTGATATCTATTAAGTGAGAAATCTCTATCAATTTCATCATCAACTTTTATTAAAATATTTATATTTCTTCCATGATTCAAACCGATATTTTCAATTTTAAAAAATACGTGATGTAAGTCGCCATCTTCTTTTAGTTTTATTTCATGGTTATATTTGCAATTAACTGTTATTTGATTACTTAAAACATAATCAAATATAGGAGCATTTTGTATTCTCTTATCATCATTGTTATTTTCTATTTGTATCCTAATTTGCTTAAGAGTAATTAAAACAAGTATGACACCACTTATAATTGCACCTACAATACCAACAATATATGAACTAACAAAGTTAAACCACCGATTAGTATCAATACCATTTGTATAGCCTAATTTAGTAGGTATATCATATTTATCCAAATAATAAATAATAATGGGAATAAAGTACACAATCAAAAACAATATATATAAAGTTCGTTCAACAAGACTTCTTGATTGTTTATACATTTTAACACACCCATATATTGAAACGACAGTAATAACTATGATAATAATGTAACTTAGGACTTTAATCATGTTCTCACCTACAACCTATTATATTTTGTACTCTTTCCTTTAGCCTTTTCAACAGGATATTTTTTTGCTGTTTTTTCCATTTTATCTAAAACTATTTGTTTAGGATCTACTCCTAATTTATCCGCCATTAATAAACAATAGTTAATTACATCTGCCAGTTCTTCCTTTACTTCATCTAGATTGTATTCATTATTCCATTGAAAGCACTCCAACAATTCACTTGCTTCGATAGAAATACTTTTAGCTAAATTTTCTGGTGAATGAAATTGATCCCAGTCTCTCTCTTTTGTAAACTCAACTATTTTTTTTGTTAATTCCTGCATACTACTACCTCACTTACTAATCAAACAACTCTTTAACAATCAAATCTTGTGAATGTAAATTATTATTTTTACCTAATAATAAATTTTCATAAAATTTAACTAAATAACTACTATCTTCCTTAATATTTAAATAGTTATTAAAATAATTACTTCTAACTAAAGCATTCCTAAAATAAACTGATTTATCTTTAAATAAAGTATTATTCACATTATAGCCTAGACTAATTAAATATTTTTCAATAAATAGAGCTGTTGTTCTAGTATTTCCTTCTCTAAAAGGATGTACTTGCCATATACTAGATGAAAACTTAGTAATATTATTTATTACTTTTACAACACTCATATCTTTATAATTCTTTTCTTTTTCTAAAGATATATCATATTCTAATGATTCTTTTAATGTCTTACAATCACCATAAGCAACTGAATCATTATTAAGTATTTTTTCATGTTTAGAAAAATCTATTTTTCTAAATTCACCGGCAAATTCATAAACATCTTGAAATAAATATTTATGAATATATTTTAAATAATCTACAGACAACTCAAAATTATCAATTTGTAATAATTCAACAATTCTTGTAGATACAAAATCACATTCTAGTTCATTTTGATTTAATTCTTGTTTTTTATCTTTTTCAATGTAATATTCTCTTAGTTCTTCTTCTACTTGTTTAATAGTTAAATTACCACTCACATTTTCTTCTAATAATTTTTCTAAATATTTAGAAGGTTTTAAATTATCAACTTCTTGAAGACCTATAGCCATATCCCACTCTAGTTGTTTTACATATCCTTCTGGTTTAGTTTCTTCTGTATATTCAATATTACTTGAATCCAATTCTTTTTCACTCATTTAATTAACCTCCTATCTTTTCAATATACTTTATCATCACATACTGCTTAATCATTGCTTCTAAAGCACATAATGTATCATATTGATTACTACTTATTTCATCTTTTGGTTTAGTATAATAATTGGCAACTTCTAATTTTTCTCTATATTTATTAATAGTATCAATAATAAACTTTTGAATTTCATCACTTGTTGTTTTGATAGTCAACAAATAATTTTTATATTTATTAATTCTACTTAACTCTTCAAGAATTTCTTTTTTATCTTTTACATCATTTATATAATCCCAAAAATTCATGTTCTCACTCCTATCTCACTGCATAATCTACTAAAGTTCTAACTTTTTCATATATATTAAATACTTTAGAATACTCTAGTAATTTATCTATATCTTTATCACTACTATTAAAATAATCATGTAATATATTATTTTGTAATTCTAAATCAAAATCATCACTTTTTAGCATATCACATATACATCTTTCAGCATTATATATTTTAATTGGATTATTAAACATATTTTTAATTTCTATAATTCCAATATTATAGTATTTATCTGCAACATAATGTACTTTATAATTACTTAATACTCTTTTCTTACTATTAACAGTTATTTCTATTTCTTCTGGTAATTCTTTAATTAAACCTAACATGCTTAATGCTGTCTTATATGAGTATATAGCATCAGGATATCTTTTTTGAAAAACATACTCATCATCAACTAACAAGTTACTATCCATATATAATCCATGAGAAACTTTTTTTATCAAACCATTATCAATATATTTTTTTATTAATGGTTTACTTATATTTAGTTTTAAAAAATCCGATGTAGATATGTATCCATGATTAGCATCTAAAAACTGTTTAATTTTATATTCATTAGTCATAGAATCACCATTTACTTTCATAACAATATTATATCATTTTATTATATCTGAGTAAACTAATTTTACATAATAAAAATAATAAATTTTTAGTAACTGTCAGCGACTATTTTTATGGGTCTTAGGGATACTCCCTAACAAGCAC
The DNA here is from genome assembly GCA_900550145.1 of uncultured Mollicutes bacterium. GTDB lineage: Bacteria > Bacillota_I > Bacilli_A > RF39 > UBA660 > CAG-1193. The sequence continues at coordinate 25,777 of URRF01000007.1, read as the reverse complement.
TAATGGGTGTGTCCACACCATGCTTGATTTATTGTACAAGACTAGTAAGCAACCTCTGATAAGAAGATATTTTTTTAATAATTCTTATTTCAATTTTGTATAAAAATAGCACTAACTTTTTCAAAAATTAGTGCTTAAAAATTAATAATATTTTTCTAGTTTTAATGGATTTCTTCCAATAATTTTAAGATTATATTTTATGTTTAATATCTTTTCTATAGATGGAAGTATTATATCAACATCACATCTACAATTAAAAATATCTACTGCAGAATTAATATGATTATATAATTTACTATCAACTAAGCACCCTCTTGAATAACTATTTGCAATATAAAATGCTACAGCATCTGGAATTACATATCTAATCATATAATCATTAAAATTATCATAAAATGGTAAATTTTTTTTACTGAATTCTTCATCAGATATATCTACATCCATTAATTTTTCTTTTGTGTAACTCATATTATAACTAATCTCCATTTCTTAATATAATTTTGGCTTTAATTGTTATACATAGTCGTTACACAATGATTATTGCCTCCTCCTGCATTTAAGTGATTAGAAAGCACTATAACATCATTACTATTTCCAAATGCATTTAATATTCTATTAACTCTATCTGTCGGAGTTATTGTTTCATCAGTACTTCTTGTTATATATGTAGGTATTCCTAATTCTTTTAATCTATCATATATATAATTTGCTATTTTCAAATTATATTCTTTTTCCACAACATTATTGCCTGATGCTCCCGGATCACTTCCTCCATGACCCGCATCCACTACAACTTTCTTTGTAACTCTATCATTCATTATTCTCACCCTATTTTATAATATGACACAAAAAAAATTAGGTGAATTATATAAATTAAATTCATCAATCCACTTCTAATTTCTTCTTTTATTTTGCTTCTTACCTCATAAATTAAAGGTAATCCTTTATTCATTTTTTACTAACTGGTGATATGTATTCTTCACATGGCTTGCTTTATATTTATTATTCGAATACATTATTCATTAAATCTTTAATATATTTTTTTCTTTTTTCAGTTTCTTTTTTTTCAATTTCTATTTTTATTATATCCCCCTCTTTTGCATCAGGTACTAACACTCTAGGAATATTTACGCACTTTCCAATTGCAATTTCCACCACTGCATAATCTCCTTCAAATCTGTCTACTATTACTTTCATTTTTTCCTCCATCATCTTGTTGATTTTATATCTAATGAATCACCATTGCTTAAAACAATAATGTTGCCGTTAATATCTGTTCTATAAACTTTTGCACCCGAATTAATCCATCTATCAATAATTGATTGATTAGGATGTTTGTATTGGTTATTTTGTCCAACCATTATTATTGCATATTTTGGATTTACTCTATTAACAAATGATTGACCTGATGAAGTATTGCTTCCATGATGGCCTATCTTTATTACATCTGCAGAAACATCAGATGTAATGTCATTTTCGCTTTTGGTTTCAGCATCTCCCATGAACAAAAACTTTATGTTACCATAAATTATTTTTACTACCGCTGATGAATTATTTAAATCGTTGTATTCTTTGTTAGGTGCTATAATATTTATATTTAAATTTTCTTCACTAACTATGTTAACTCCTGCACTTGCAGTAGTTATTTTTAATTCTTTTTCTAAAATATTTTCTAATAAGTTTTCATAGGTTTTACTAGTTGATACCATCTTAGGCATATAAATTTTTCCAATAGCAAAATGATTTATTATATAAGTCAATCCACCAATATGATCTGCATGGGGGTGAGTTCCTACGATATAATCAATTTTATTATACCCTAAATTTGAAATGTAATTTGAAACTATTTTTCCCTTTGATGACTCTCCCGCATCAATCAACATAGTTTTTTTGTTTGGCAATTCTATAAATATCGAATCTCCTTGTCCAACATCAATATAATGGACTTTAATTAAGCTGTTTTTTGTTGTATTGGTGTTATTATTTACTTCCTCTTTATCTATTAAACTATTTTTAAATTCTTCATATCTTTTTTGATAATCTTTAGAATGAAATAAAGTAATTACGTTACTAAAACATATTACAATAATAAATATGCTAATAAAGCCAAATACATTTGACCACCACTTTTTCTTTTTAAAAAAAGGCAAGTTATCTCTTATATTGAATTTAGAAATTAGCAAAGGTGGGATTAAAAATGCCAAATTTCTTAATATCACAGAAGTTTTATAGATGACTACATCATACATATTCGCCTCTATTTGAGGCACTTCACTAAAAGAAACAAAAAGGATAAATAAACAAAATAGGTAATACAAACAAGCAAGTATTTTTTTCCATAACTTATTTGTTCTAAAACTAAATAATTTACTAGATTTATTCATAACATACTCCCGACTACTTTTTAATAAACTATTTATACAATAATATTATACTATATAAATCAACTTATTTAAATCTTAATAATATAAATCTACAATAATTCAATTTCTGGGTTAATAGTAACTTATATTTAAGTGTTTTATAATAACCCTCATTAATTAATTTAATTACTGAATATAAAAAGCATTTAATTTTAGGCAAGTTATATAAATTAAATTCATCAATCCATTTCTAATTTTAATACTTCTCTTATTTTGCTTCTTACCTCATAAATCCTCGTATTCATAAATTCAGGATGATCTTTAAACCATTTTATGTTAAGTGGTGATGGGTGTGGTAATACTATTGCTAATTTATCACTTATATAATTGTCTTTAAATATTAATTCGTTAAAACTTTCTCTTGGAAAAAATATACTTGCTGCTTTTGCACCAATAATAATATAAAGTTCATTATTTATGTATTTTAGTTCGTTTTTTACCCATTTATTATAACAGATTTTAGGTGGGACTCTATCAACTCCATTTTTGTCTTTTCCTGGATAGCAATGAGCAATAGATGTTATGTAAAAGTTATTTGGATTATAAAATTCCTCATCATTAATTTTGTACCACTCATATTTAAGGCGATTACCACTTTTATCTGTAAATGGTTTTAACTTTTCATGTACTGTCTTTGATGGTGCTTGACTTATTTGTATAATTTTCGCATTTACATTGCCAGTTATTATTGGATGTGGTATAAATCCAAATTTTTCTTGACAAATTTTACAGGATTCTAATCGTTTTTTAAATTCCTCGTATTCATTATTCATTTTATTTTCTCCCTATAATTTGTTATATATTTTATATATACTATCAATTAAAAAAATTGTATAGTAATGTTCTTTCTTTTAATTAATAAAATATACTAATTTAAACTGTATCATTTCTTTTTATTGTACTTATAAATGATACTTTTGAGATGTTATCGTAAAATATAGTTTTATTTTTTAATATATTAATTGTGCTTATAATGTACCATAGTAGTATAAATAAAATTTCAAACATGTAAATTATAAACATTATATAATTATTCATAGTTGTCATTTTGTGTAAAAAATGTGTTAAGTAAATTATACTAAACGGAAATATTACGTAGTGGAATATAGTTACTATTCTTTTTATAATCAAACGAAATAAAGTCTTATTTGGAAATGACAATTGTACATTTAGAAATTTGCTTCCGAGTGTATATCCATTCCAAATATATGGAATAACAATGTAATAAATTGTAAATGTTATATATTTTGTATATATATTATTTATAAAAAAACTTACCAATATTTGAATAAATATATACAAGAATGCATCTAGAAAAAACATCGTTATTCTTCTTAAGCCGGATACTGTTTTACCACATTCAAGTGTTTTTTTGTCTATTTGATCTCTTGTTGGTAAAAATTTTTTTGTAATTCCCATTATATAATATCCTAAAACTCCTCCTAATGTATTCATCATTAAATCATCTACATCAAAGCATCTATATGGTTTTTCATAAAGAAAATATAGACCAGTTAATTGAGTTAGTTCAAAAAATAAGGATAAAAAGAAAGTTATTATTGTACATTTTTTTAAACTACATTTATAGTAATATCTTAAATACATTCCAAATGGAATTGTCATTAATATGTTAAATAATACAGTATATACAGAATCATTTGTAATTGCCTTTATGTATGTACTTGAATCGCTTATTACTAATGGTGATGTTTTTATAATATCTATAACAAACTTGAATGGCATTAAATTCGGTTTTATTTCTTGCATATTTAATAATTGTTCTTTTGTTGGTAACGGCAATATTACTAAAAAGTATACTGTAATAATGTATAAGATAAATGAATATACAATGAGTGTTCTAAATTTATTTATTGCTCCATATTTATGATATTGGATAAGCATAAATGGAATTGTAAAAAGAAAAGCAATTAAAGGAAAAAATAATAATGCAGTCTTTATGTTTTCAATATATACCATGTTACCATCTCCAAATAAATTAATTTTACAACATTAACTTTGATTTATCAAATAAAATATTTTTTATTATACTTATCATATAAACAAAAAAAGCACACTGTTGTGTACTATTTACTAGATATTTCTCTCCAATTGTTTGGAAAACCAATTTCATCTAATATTTTATCTATATCAATAACTTTAAGTTTACCTGCAAGCATATCTAATTCATAACCAACCTCATATATTAAAAGTTTAAAATCATCATCTCTAAGCATGTATTTAAACATTAGTATTAGTGAGAATAAATCATTTTTTCCATAAATATATTCTTCTTCGGCCTTTGGAATATTCAACATTTCATGGTATTTGTTGTTTGGAATCGATCTTTGTGTTTTATAATTATATAACATATCCTCATGTGCACATAAATTTCTAAAATTAGACATTATTGGTAAAAATATACTAAGTTCTTCTTCAGACATTTTGTAATAATTGGCTATTTCTTTTTTGTCTTCATATTTAAGTATCATGTATAGCTCGCTTATTATTCCAAATGATAATACCTTTACTAGTATCCACATTGGAACATATCCATAATTTGTTAAATAATGCAGAGTTGCACTATGTTGTTTAGCATTTACTCTTATTTGCCTTTTCATTTTATTTATTACGTCTGAAACTTGTCTAACTTTTGATATTTCAGTTGTAAAATTTGATATTTTTAAATAATCTTTTTCTTTATATCCATATTTGCTTGATAGGTGATAACTAAATATGGATTTTAAATTATTTTCTACTATTAATAAATACTTAAACATAATATTTCTTATATTTCTATCAAACATGAATAAGGCATATAATTCTTCAAATGTCGTACCATTTATAAACTCTTTATCTTTCGATGACTTAAAGAATACATGTCTATAACCATTTATAAAAAAATAATTTTCTCTTAAAAGTATTTCTTTTGTTTTTTCAACATCATTTATTATCAAACCTTTATCCTTTAATATTTCTATCTGTTCATCAATTGTCTTAAACTGCTTTAAACGACTCATACACTTCACCAATATCATTGTATCATAATTACACTAAGATTTCTACTAAACAATTTGATATTACTTTTGCTATTTTTTCTTGATACCAATTTTGTCTTAATATATATCTTTCATTTGGATTTGATATAAATCCAACTTCTAATAATAGTCCGGGTATTTTTATTCTTTTATACATATATAAATCTTTTATTTCTTTTGCTTTTCTATTGCTATTTAAATATTTATTAAAGTATTTTTGAAATGTTTCTGCTATTTTCTTATTTTCTTCATTTATATCATCATAGAATGCTTGTGCTCCTTGCCATGATGTACTTTTTGATGCGTTTAGATGAATTGATAGATAAATATCGGCATTTGAATTATTTATGGCTTGTGCCCTATTATACAAATCTGTTCTTTTTCTTAAACTTGATTTTGGATTAGACAAATCATAATCGCCATCGCGAGTTAAATATACAATTGCACCCATCTTTTCTAGATTTTTTTTTAATTTTAATGATATCTCTAAATTTATATCTTCTTCATGTATTCCTTTGTAGTATGCACCTGGATCAATTCCACCATGTGCAACATACCTTTATACACGGGACATAATTAATAAATAATTGAAAGCGCTTATATACGTTATAAAAAGTGATCAAAAATGTGAAGTAGTCAATAAAAAGTAGACACTAAAAAAGAATTATTTGAACCCTAGTTGAGTTCTATACTCAATTGGGGTTTTATAATTTAAAGCATTATTCCTTTATTAATATGAAAAATAGCCGATTTTTATGTCGGCTATTTTTTTATTCTGTTATCCATAAACAATACAATGTTTCAGATAGTTCTATGTCTTCTGGTGTAAATGTATTAATAATTGCTGGTGCTACACCAAATCTCGTATCTTTTGCATACATCGTATCAGATTGAATGGCACTTCGTGATACATATTCTGTAGTGAATGGTTTGAAATCAATTTTTACACATTGTTTTAAATTTTTTACAGCTGCTTCAGCAATAGATTGAGCTTGTAGCTCTGCTTCTTTGTATGCTTTTGCAAGTATTTTTCTTTTACATTCCATTGCGTCTTTTACTCCAAAGTTTATTTGACAAGATGGTGCATTATCTAATTTATACAATGCTTCAATTATTTTTGCCATTCTTTCTTTATCATAATCAAATTTTAAAGTTGCACTTTGATTAAATGAAAATCCATCAAATATATATGTCCTTGTCATTTCATTATATTTTTTATCCTCTTTAACAACAAAATTTCTTGTTTTCATATCATCTGTTGTAAAACCATTTTGTAATAATAACACATTAACAAATTTTTGAACGTTATTTACTCCAGTTGATAATACTTCCTCATAACTTTGACCTTTTGTATTAAAACTTATATTTAAAATTACTTCATTAGGTGTAAAGTATTCTGTTCCCTTTTCTTGTACGATTATTTCCATTTCTTAATCCTCCTCATATAATATTTAATTATTTTATTATAGTTAAATCAATTTAATAAGAATTTATGATTGAACATATTGATAAATAACTGGTGTTAGTATAGATATATAGACACGAAATTTGGAAAGGAGTGGTATAATAATAAATTAGTATGTAAGAATTTAAAAGATAAAAGAAGAAAATATATAATTAATTTATATAGATTTATAGACGGTAAAAATCATTGTGAACGTGATACATCATCTAAATATAATCAAACAGCTCGTTTATGGTCTATGAATGGGGATTGTCCTACATTAACCGCTATCTCTGCCGAAGATACAAGTAAAATGATTATCTACAAAGATAATTGTTTTTTTGTTAAAAGAATTAGTCCTTTAGAAAGTTGGCGTTTTATGGGATTTAATGATGAAGATTTTTATAAAGCTAAAAGTGTTGGTACTTCTAATAGACAATTATTTAAACAAGCAGGTAATAGTATAGCTGCTAATGTAATTTATCATATACTTAAAAATCTATTTTAAATAAAAAGACTAGAATTTTTCCTAATCTTTATCGTTATATCTTAATCTTCCTATTATTTTGTTTTTTTAAAAGTTTAACAACATTATTATTGCTGTTTCTTTGTATATCTGAAAATTGTAAAATTCCTTTTTTTGATTGAGCATTTATATCTACATCAAAAAGTAATTCTCTGTCAAATATACTTTCATGCTTTTCTAATAGTTTTAGCCACTCAGGCGAAATTTTATCTGATGGGATTTCTAAAGAAAGAATCTCTTCAATTAAAACAGGACTATTATGTCTAGTTATTGAATAATCAAGATTATCATTAATACTGTTCCATCCTATAAATGAATCATCTCCTAGTGATGTACTTATAAATCCCATATCAAAATCTAAAGAAATACTATCATGATTATTGCTAAAATATCCCTTCTTCAATTGCATTAAATCTGAAGAAAACAATTTATCTATAAGTTCAGAAAATTTTGCTTGATTAACAATTTGAACTTCTGGTATGTATTTTCTTCCATCAACAGGAGTAAATATATTATCGTATTCAAGTCCGTATAAACCATTTTCTTCTTTTTTCACATTAAAAAATGCACTATATAAATATTGACAATACCAATTATATTTGAAATACTCAATTTTTTTAAGAATATTAAGATATCTTTTCTCAATAAATAATCTTATTCTTCTATCATCTAACTCTTTTGAACTATCATCGTCTGAAAGTAGTCCAGTAAAATAGAAATGATTATTATCTGACTTTACATTTATGTATTTATTCAATTCATCTAATAAATATTTGCATTCTCTATATTCTTCCCTTAATGTTAAAAGCATCTCACCATACTTATAATATTTTTTCATTTAATAACCTCCCAAAACTTACATTGCTTGTTTTTCTATATAATATTATTATAACATAAAAATTTTTGCTTTTTTTCTCTGTTTTTAGAAATTAATTAAATTCGCAATATTACTATTTTCAGAACATAAGAATTTTTATAAAAAAATTGTGATAATTAACCTTGCAAGACTAATTGGTTTATGATATAGTTATATCGTCAATCAAGGTAGTACGCCTTTTAAACCATAACCTTTTCGGTGAGATTGACTATTGAAACATTTTACTTTGCCTTTCATTAAACACTCCTTTCCAGTAGTGTGGTAAAGTAAATATCGCGCAGATAGCTGCTTGCATAGGGCTATTTTTATTTTTGTTAATTGTTTATATTATACTAAACTTTTTTAGCACAGTTGTGATATAATCTTTGTGTAGATAATTTGGATAAAATTAGTCATGTATGATCGACTTTGAGTTGCTTTTAATGTATTATAAACAGCAACCTAAAAGTGATAATTTAGTTTTCAAGGAACTGTATATATAAAAGCAGATACGTACATTGTATTAAAAGAAAAAATATTACATACCTAATACTGATATTACAAGGGCTAAAAAATTAAGAAAGTATCAAATTCTGTATAGAAATAGTTTTATAATAACAAGTGTTATCTTGGAAGATGAAGATACTTCTATAGCTAATTTAAAAGAAATGTTAAGTAATGGTGTTGATGTAATAAAACTAATGAATATGATTGATAGATGTCTTGAGGTTATTGATGTGTTTAGATACATTATGCCTATTTATGTTTTGTTTGATTGCGTTATTCCTACTGATGATGTATGTAATTTAATAATTAAAAAACATGGTAAGGATTATAAAATTCATTGGAATAATTTTAAAAAACTAATGAATTTAAAAAGTTTATTATATAAGCATATTGATACAGTTTAAAATATTATAATCCATTTAAAACAGTAAGTATGTACTAATAGTTTTGAGTTATGGCTCATAACTATTAGTCTTTTTTTGTTGTGAATAAATATATTTTTTTATTCATAGTCTTAATTAGAATAATAAAGGGGGTTTTTAAATGGAAAAAGAAGTTAATTATATTATAGAAAATAAAATAATCACAAATGTTGAAAATGAAGAAGATTTTATAGAACTATTTAATAAAAAACTAGCTACAATAATTTTAAACCTTGAAAATGAATTAAGGGGCTGTAATTCCCATTAAAGCGCGTTATAATTTGATTGTAGTATTACGTGCTTTCAATATATGAAAGGAAAATGAATATGTTGGAAGATCAAGGAAAGGTGGTAAGTAGTAGTTTTAGTAATACCGAAATTTTAAATGATTATAATATTGATAATGTGTCTAGTGATGATTACCTAGAAACAATAGAATTTAAAACAATTAAAAGATTATTAAGTGAAGATAATTTAGAATATATGACAGATTATTTAAGAACATTATTAAAAGTATCTAAACCTAATAATCCTAGTTGCTTTAGAAAAAATGGTCTTATAGGATCATATCATACACCGGGAAAACGTGGTATTATCTATGTCAGATTATCACAAGAAGATTTAGACAGAGAAAAAGGAAATGTTAGTAAAAGTATCTTGAATCAGTTATTAATGTTATTAACATATTGTAATGACAAAGAAATTGAAGTTATAGGTATTTTCTACGAAGAAGATATAAGCGGTAGCGACGGATCACGTGAAGAATGGAATAAAACTTTACTATTCTGTGAACTTGGTAATACTGACGTTTATGTTTGTAAGACACAAGCTAGATTTGCTAGAAGTATTGAATTTGTAGAAAAATATCTACATAAGAAATTTATAGAATGGAATATTAGATTTTTAAGTATTGTTGATAATATTGATACTTACAACAAAGGTAATAAAAAGTCTAGTCAAATAACTGCTATGGTAGATGAATGGAAAATTGAAGAACAATCTATCAATACTAAAAAAACATTAAGAGCTAAAAATGACGCGGGACAATGGACGGGCTCATTTGCTCCTTATGGTTATATAGAAGACCCTGACGATATGTACCATTTAGTAATTGATGAAGAAGCTGCGAAAGTTGTAAGAGAAATATATTCTATGTATTCAAATGGAATGGGATATTACAAAATTTGTCAATCTCTTAATGACAGAAAAATACCTACACCAAGTAGGCATAAAAAATTACAGGGATTAAAATTTGTATGTCCTTATTATCCTAATGGTGCTGAATACTGGAATATTGATACTATTAGAAAAATACTACTTGATGAAACTTATGACGGTATATTAATTCAACATAGAACAGAGAGAATTGCATATAACATTAAAGGATTTAAAAAAATTCCAAAAAACGAGCAATCTATAATTGCTTGTGCTCACGACAGAATACTTGATCCAGAAGTATCAAAAGTAGTACGTAAGAAATTTGCTAATCGTAAAGCTAAAATTGATTTAAGTAATGCAAGAAAAGACAGTAAAGAATTAATTAAAGCAATACAAAACAATTTAAAAGATCATGATACACCAGAAGATAAATTACAAATATTAAATGGTGCTATTAATAATTTAGAAAATAGTATAACAGGATCTGATTTAAAAGATATTTCATTAAAATACGATACATTAAGAGAAAAGGCATTGTCGCTTAATAGTGAGTTATACTCTAAAATTATGGAACAAGTAGATGTTCTTACTACTAATACAAGTAGATCTCGCCCGGGTAAAAATGGCAAAGTACATTTATTTAGTAAGAAAGTATATTGTTCTGTATGTGGTAAATCATTTCAAAGAAATTTATGTAAGTCTGGTCCAAGAAAAAATTATTATATGAAACCTTATTTACATTGTAGAAATCATAGACACGCTGGCGGATTAACTTGTGATAATACCAGTTATATTAGATATGAAGTATTAGAAGAGCTTGTTTTAAATGAAATTAATAAAATGATAGATAAATATGCTAGACAAAAAGAATTAGAAAAAAGCTACTACTCTAAAAAAGCTCAAAGAGATTTTGAAAAAGATTTAATTGTACTACAAAAAGAAAAAGAAGATATTAATAAAAAAGTCAGTAAGATTAATGATCGCTTTGCTATGTTATATGATGACAAAGCCGAAGGCATTATATCTGCTACCGAATTTGTAATGTTAAAAAATAAATATCAATATGATATTAACAATTTCAATTCAAGAATTGAAGAAATTAACAAAGAAATTAACGAATTAAGAGAAAAAGAGAATGTAACTGAAAACGAAAGAAGTATATTAGAAAAATATACACAACAAGGGGTTAAACATATTGAAAAGTTAGATAGATTTACTCTCGAACAGTTAATTTCTAAAATTATGATAGGAAAAAAAGACGAAAACAATAATCGTCCTATCAAGATATTTTGGAATTTTACAATTTAATTAATGTACCGTGCATAAGATTATCTGCCATGTCCTGGATCTACATATATTACTTTGTTAAGTAAAGGTGCTTCTACTATGTTTGCGTCTACTTTATAAAATATTACAAAGAAAAGTAAAAAAACAGTTAATATTTTAAATTTATACATAATACCACCCATTAAATTATATTTATGTAAATTAAAAAGATACAAAAAAGTATCTTTATTATGTTATTTTTTCTTAAATACTATTAATTTACTCAATATATAATTAAGTGCAAGTACTACAAATTGTAACACTATTTTGGATATCATATCGTTTATATGTAAAATTGATACGAATAAAGCCATTAGAGTTATTTCTAGGATTAGAGTTAGCAATCTACAACTTACAAATTTAGTTACCTCTCCAACTATATTGTTACTTTTACTTTCAAATACAAACAATCTATTTGTTATATATGCAAAAGTTACTGCACATATCCAAGATAATATGGACAATATGATATAATCTTTTATTATGAATCTAAACAACCAATAGCTTAATACACTAACAAATGTTGTCAATGCTCCTACTATTATGTAGTTTATTATTTCTTTATTTTTATGATATAGTGCACTAATTTTATCTTTAAATATTAAAAATAAAGTTAGTGCAATTATAAATAAAGAAATTATGGTTATATTTATAACAAAAGAATTATTTAAATAAAATTTTATAATTACATCTTTCACTTCTTCACCACTAATTCTTTTTCTTCTTTTTAATTATATCTGAATATATAATTGGTAGAAATATCATGTAACCACATATTGAGGCAACCATGCCTTCTAATAAATAGGGTGAAACATATACTATTTTTATAGTATGATGACCTTCCGTTATAGGAAATCCAATAAATGCATTATCTACTAATTCATATTCAGTTAATTTATTATCTACATATACACTAAATCCATCTTTTTCGTATGGAATAGATATTTTAAAATAGCCATTTTCTGTTACGTTTATATCCCCTACTATCTCATCACCTTTAGTAAGTTCTTTATTGAAGTTAAAAACATCAACATTTTTTACACTTTTTAATAAGTTGTTATAATCTAATGAATATACTTTAATATTAGATATTTCGTATTTTCCTTTAGTAAATTCTATAAATAGTTTATCAATTTCTTCATTAGAAGAGATTACGTACTCAAAATTATAGTTTTTATTATGATAAGTCCAACTTCTACATGATAGAGTGTTTGTAACTCCATTTATAGTTATATGTGTGTCTCCTATTAAGCAAGATTCTGAATAATTCATTTCAAACGATATGAATAACATTTTTTCTTTGTATGGATTATCGAGTTTAATAGTCATGTTTCCATTTTCTTCACTTTCAATCAAATATCCGGTTTCAGTTTTTTCTATTTTTATATTTTCATATGTTTTTTCATAATCTATTTTTTCTTCTTTTATATTACTTTCAAATTCGCTTTTTATATCATGTTTTATAATTATATTTTGTGATAAGGCCTCTATATTGTATGGATACGTTAAATTATTATATTCATTTTGTGACATGATATCAGTAGAAACATAAGCGATAGGATATACATTCTCATTTACGTATATGTCACTATTTTCTATGCTTTTGTATCCGATTGGAACTGATGAATCAGTAATCAAGTATTTATTTCCCATCATTGTATTTATTATTATATTTTTTGTTCCTATAATTCCAGTTGATATTCTACTTTCCATTTCACTACCAGTTTTATCTGTTACAAAATCATAATAATATTTATTTTCTAATGATGAATAGATGGATGGTAAATAATATTCTATATCTGCTACTCTATTGGCATTTTTCATACCTAATATATCGTTATTAACTCTATATATATTTTCATCTTCATCTATCAATTTGGATAACTTATTATAATTGTAATTGCTATATTGTATTGATATATCTTCTTTAGTAACTAACTTTTCTGTATAATTGTTTGTAAGTGAACAAATAAGTGAAACTAAACAAAGTGGGTATATAATTATATTTTTGTTTGATTTTTTTAAATATATTAAGTATGTGATTAAAAGAATTAAAACATCTACAATAAATATGTATTGTTTATTATTAATATGTACAATTATTTGTATTATTGAAAATATTGCTAGTAAGATTATAAAACTATTATTTCTTTTTGTATTTAGTGAACTTATAGTTATTGTGATAAATAATATAGCAAGTGGCAAAAATGGAATTAACACTTTTCCTCTTACATACATAAAACCACTTAATGCATAAGTTAAAAATGGAAATACTGTAAATAGTAAAAATACAATTGCTAGAAATTTATTTTCTTTCTTTTTTCCACTTAATCCAAAGGCAATTGCTAATATTAATATGGATGTAACACCTATTGTATAAGAATTATATAAAATTTGAGATAAGTTTATTTCGGGTATTAATGTGTGAAATAAGTTAATTGATGCAGTTATATCATTTCTATTATTTAAAAGTGCATAAAATGTAGGTAAAATTAAAATTCCAGACATTAAAATTCCTACTATTATTGGAAATATAAATTTAAATCCATCTTTTATAAATTCGGCAAATTTGACTCTTTTGTTTATTTCTATATATTTAAAAATTCCATATGCAATTATACATAAAATTGAACCGACACTATAGTAATAACTTGTCATTATTGTCAAAAATATTGATAATATTAATAATGTTTTTTTATTTTTTTCAAAGTATCTATCTACACCATATAAACCCAAGATAAGAAATGGCATATAGTTTATAAACATTATGTGTCTATGTGTATGATAAATTAATGGTGCAGATACTAAGAATAGTAGGGTCCCAATGAATGAATATTTTGAATCGAATCTTCTCCTTAGCCAAAAATACATACAAATTATGCTAGATATTACTATGCATATCATAGATATTTCAATGTATTTTATCATTGGTATATTGGGTAATAGATATGATAGTAATATAAATGGATTTAGTAAACCATAATATGATAAATTGTAAATATTTTCTCCTGCTCCTAAATTAAATGCAAAGCTAGGAAAAATATCTTTTGTATCATAAAATAAATTTCTAAAATATTCGGGTATTACTACGTGTTGTGAATCCCAATCTACAGTTGAACCATTTACATAATTAAAGCCAACTATAGAAAATATAATCAACAAGAATACTGCTATTAAAATAGAAATATTTATATAATCTCTTTTTTTGTCATTACTCATAAAATCCCTCCCAAGTTAATTCAATTATAACACACATCTTGTGATAAATAAAAACATTTTAAAGTATCAAGAAATATGATATAATTTGAATTGGAGTTGATGCAGTATGAAACTAATTAAAAAGTTTATTAGCAAATACAACTATATAATATTGATGTCACTTTCATTTATATTGCTTGATATTGTATTGAGATATTTTACAAGAAGTATAAATTTCTACAAGATTTATTTTTTAGTACCTAATTTATTTACTTTAATCTGGACATTTTTAATGGTTGGCATATGTTCTTCGTTAAATAAAAAAGTTGGTAAGTTTATGTATATATTTTTTATTTCTATATCTATAATCTTATTTTTAACTCACTCTATATATTATGCATATTTTAAGAATTTTTTTGATTTTTCTTCTTTACAATATGCAGGTGAAGCCGGTGATTATTTAGTAGATGCGATTAAGAGTAGTCCAATATGGGTATTTATTACTACTTTTATTGTAATTACTATTTCTTACTTTGCTGTAAGAGGTATTAATAAAAGTAATGTAAATAAATGTAATTATAAAAAAATTGTTGTTATAATTGGAATCTTTGTTATTGTACATTTATTTACACCAATGTTTTTAGGTAAACCAGTTACAACTTGGGATGCTTGGAGAAAGCCAAGAAATGTATATAATGTGTTTAATGATAATAATAGAAGTATGCAAGTTGCTGGTTTTTATGAGTATAATTTTAGAAATATGTATGTAAATTACTTTAAGAGTGAGGAAGCAATTGAAAATGAGGATAATAGTTTGTTAGAAGAAAAATTTAAAGATAGAAACATTGAGTATAGTAATGATTATACTGCTATGTTTAAGGATAAAAATGTTATATTTGTACAATTAGAGAGTGTTGATAGTTTTCTTGTTACTGAAGAGATTATGCCTACTTTGTATAGTTTAAAAAATAATTCTATAAATTTTAATAATCATTTTTCATTTGTTAGTGGTGGCGGTTCTACTTTTAATTCTGAATTTATGGTTAATACTGGTTATACAACACCTATATCTATAAATAAAGGGGCTTATACATTTAGTAAAAATACTTATTCTTATTCATTGCCACATTTACTTAAAAATGCAGGTTATACAGTCAATGCTTTTCATATGAATACTCCAGAGTATTATTCTAGAAACGTTAATTATAAAAGTTTTGGGTATGATTCATTTAATTCTCTTAGAAGTTTGGATAATGGGAAATATTATACTGATACATCTTATTGGTTGGATACAGAGTTAATAAATAATCCTACTTTTAATGAACTGATATTTAATAAGGAGCAAAAATTTGCTGATTATATAATAACGTATTCAGCTCATATGCCTTTTCAGGTAGATAAAGGGGTATGTAGTTTATTGGTAGAAGATAATACCGTAGAATTATCTGAATATGAATGTTTAAAATTACAGGCAAGAGAAACTGATAATATGTTAAAATTATTGATTGAAAATCTTGAGGAAAAGGAACTAATTGATGATACGGTTTTGGTATTGTATGCTGATCACTATCTATATACTTTAAATGATAAAACTTTACTTGATAAGTACAAAAATACTGAAAATAATTTAATAAATCATACTTATTGGATGATTTGGAGTAATGATATGGAAAGAAGTGATATAGATAAAGTCACATCTCAATTAAATATTCTTCCTACAATAGCTAATTTATTTGGTTTAGAGTATCATCCGAATTATTATTTAATGCCTGATGCATTTGATGATGATTATGATGGATTGGTGTTCTTTAATGATTATTCTTGGTATGATGGAAATGTATATGTTAGTAATGGAGTTGTTACTAATAATGAATATATTGAAGAGGATGAATTAAATGAAAAAAATAACTTTGTAAATAAGTTAGTTAAAATTAACGATAGTGTTCTTACAACTGATTATTTTAAGAATATAAGTAAATCACATCATTGATGTGATTTTTTTACCATCTTGGTCTAGGTGGGTAAGGTCCATACGTTGGATAATATGGTTGATAATATGGTTGATAATATGGCCTTGGATAAAAATATGGCGCTGCTAATCCACCTGTTAAACCGCCTAAAATAAATGGTCCTAAAAAGCCGCCTCCAACTATTCTATCATTGTTGGAATTATTTGTTTGATATCCTTGATATTGTGGATAATAGCTATTATTTCTATTTGAATAATATGCATTATTTTTATACATATTTTCACTCCCTTCATAATATAATATGTAATTATATTATAAAGGTTAAAAAAAAGAAGAACTAAACAGTTCTTCATAAAGTTACTATTAACGTTTACTGAATTGTGGTGCTCTACGAGCTTTTTTAAGTCCAGGTTTCTTTCTTTCTTTCTTTCTTGAATCTCTTGTAATAAATCCATGTGCTTTTAATATTCTTCTAAAAGAAGTTTCACTTGTTGGATCTGTATTTTTATCATATTCAAGTAGAGCTCTTGTTATTCCTAAACGAATTGCACCAGTTTGACCAGAGAATCCACCACCACTTACTTGTGCATCTACATCAAATTTATCTCTCATGTTAGTTACATCAAGTGGTTGACATAAATCCATAACTAATGTTGGGAAAGGTAAATATTCATTTACATCTTTTCCATTAACAGTTATTTTTCCTTTACCTGGAGTCATTCTAACTTTTGCTATTGAAGTTTTTCTATGACCTGTTCCAGCATATATTTTCTTTTCTGCCATAAATCCTCCTATTTAACCTTTATCTCTACTGGTTTTTGTGCAAGATGTTTGTGTTCATTACCAGCATATACAAATAATTTTTTATACATTTGTCTTCCTAATCTTCCTTTAGGTAACATTCCTTTAACTGCTCTTTCAATCATTTCTTCTGGATATCTTTCTTTCATTTCCTTAGCACTTCTAATTCTTAAACCACCTGTGTAACCACTATGATTATAGTACATTTTATCAGTTAATTTGTTACCAGTTAATTTAACATTTGAAGCATTAAGTATTATTACGTAATCTCCACAATCAACATGTGGTGTAAAAGTAACTTTGTGTTTTCCGCGTAATATGTGAGCTGCTTTTGAAGCAACACGACCTAATGGTAAATCAGTAGCATCGATTATATACCATTTACGCTCAACCTCAGCTTTTTTTTGCATAAAAGTTGTCATATTATATTTCTCCCTTCTTTTTATGTATATCATAGCGGAAACTCTATGATATGGGATGTGTAAAAATGTACCAATATAAATAATACTAAAATTTGGTTAAAAAGTCAATGTTTGCTTAGGTATTTTCTATATAAGCATATTAAAAAGAAAAAGAAATAGAACATATTCTATCTCTTTCGAGTTATTATTAATGTTACCTTTTTTACTTTCGGTGTATATGATACTCTAACATCACTACCTTCTACTATTACATCTACTTCGTGCTTTCCAGGTCCATATCCTTTTAAATCAACATATACCTTAACATTTTCTTCAGTAATTGAATCCAAAACTGATTTAACACCTTTTGCTACTACTGTTACATATTTATCAGAGTCACTATTTGCATTTGGTGAATAGTTTGGCGACAAGTTGACATATTCTAGTTGGATGTTCTCTAATTCTTTAGTTGATTCGCTTTCTACGTCTATTGTAACATTTGTAGATGTTTGACTAATATATCTTACTCCACTTGGTTTTTTAATTGTTGGAGTATATTTCTTTGTAGAATCAAGCCCTGTAACATCAACTTCTACTTCTATATTTTTAATATTTGAAAGTGTTTCTTCATCTCCATATATAGTAACGCTTTCAACGCTAGATGTAATATTGCTTATCGCTTTACCAAACGATACATTTCCTTTAGGAATTATTTTTATAGGTACCACTTTACTTGGAGAAGAAATCTCAATAGTAGCAGTTACTTTAGATGGTACAATTTCAACATCTATTACTGTACCTTTTTCATCATATGCAATAAGTTGTACATCTGATAGTATCTCTGTTCCTTCTTTAGGATTAGCAATATTATTTATGTCTACTAGTGCTTTTACTGTTGCAACTTTATCTAATTTATACTGTGGTCCTTTAATAATTACTTCTTGTCTATCTATTTCAACCTTAGAAATCGATAATTTTGAATTTAATTTATCTTGATTTAATATATCAACACTAACTGTTCTTACTTCTGACATTTTTGAATATATAACGACTGTAGCAACAGATGGATCAAGTTTATAATTTATTGTATCTATAGCACCTTTATATTTTAAAGTTACCTTATGAGTACCTGGTTTTAAATCTTTTAAGTCTATATCTACCGTATCAACAGGTAATTGTTTTGCCAAATATAGATCTGATTTTCTACCTATCATAGTTATATCTACTGTTTCAGGAATACCTTCTATAACATATGACTCTTCG
Organism: uncultured Mollicutes bacterium; assembly: GCA_900550145.1. GTDB lineage: Bacteria > Bacillota_I > Bacilli_A > RF39 > UBA660 > CAG-1193. The sequence continues at coordinate 6,447 of URRF01000007.1, read as the reverse complement.
TTATATATTACATTTACTGGTTGTTTATATAATACTTCTGCTGCTGTTTCTAGTATTGTAGTTGATTTTGTATCTACGTAAAAGAAAATAAATACAGCAATCAATAATGACAGAATTACTAAACTACTTTTTCTTGATAATATTCTTTCAAAGTTTTTACCCTTATCTTTTGTTTTTTCTGTTAACCATACAAAAAACTTTGTTATAGGGGTAATAATTTTTTTATCAAAGAACTTAACTATTTTTCTAAAAATTATTCTAATCTTACTCATCATTATCACCTTCTGTTTCGATTTCATCATTGTCAAAATCTGTTTTTGGTTGCAATTCTTCTAATAAGATTATCCTTACATCGTCAAGTGTTAAGTTATAACTTAAATCTCCATTAATTGCTATAGAAACTCTACCAGTTTCTTCTGAAACAATTAAAGAAATACAATCAGATTCTTCAGTTATTCCAATAGCAGCTCTATGTCTTGTTCCCAACCTTTTTCCGATTTTCATATCTACACTAGTAGGAAATATAACTCCTGCACTAGTAATTTTATCTCCTTGAATAATTACACCACCATCATGCAATGGATTGTTAGGATAAAATATTGAGATAAGTAAATCGCTAGAAATTTCAGCATATATTTTTTTTGAACGTTCAATGTATTCTCTTAAACTATAATCTCTTTCTATTACTATTAAAGCTCCTATTCTATTCTTCTTTAAATATTCTACAGCAGTTACTATCTCTGAAACCATCTTTTCTCTTTCAGATACGGTTAATGTTTTATGACGACCTAACAATTGTGTTCTGCCTAATTGCTCTAATGTATTACGTATTTCTGGTTGGAATATAATTATTAGTGCCAATGGTCCCCACATAATTATGTATTCTAATAATAAACCAATAGTATGCAAATCTAGTAAATCCGATAATATTTTAATTATAAGTAATATTATTAATCCTTTAAATAACATACTCATTTTTACATTGTTCTTTATATTCTTTAGTATGTAATATAGACATAGCCATACTAAACATATGTCTATAACATCTCTTAATATTGTTAAAATCAAATCTGTAGTCATAACTCCTCCTATTATTTACTATTTAACTTGTATTTAATATACACATACACTGAAATAAGTAATATAACAAATATAATTGATGAGATTATCCATATTGATAAAGGTATTTTATCAATTATATTCTCATTTGTACTATAAGATATATTTATGCCCTTTAAGCTCTCTCCTTTATTTATTGTCCACGTGTACACTCCATTTTCTTCTTTGTCATAGTTTCCATCTATCACTTTATATGGAATATTAATCTCAAAATTAACTTTATCTAATAATGAACTATACATACTACTTTCTTCAAAATATTTAAAATTGGAAACTGGTTTCAAATGTATACTAACTACTTTTCCATTATCTATAATAGAAATGTCCTCAAACATTTCATTTACTATTATACTATTATTTTTGAAATTATCAAATGAAGAATATACTCTTTTTCCAGTGCCTATTCCATATCCATCTTCAACAAAAGCATCCATAGTATATGAATCATAAATACCACTTTGTTTTACATTTTGCAATTCTTTATCTAAATCGCTTTGGATGGAATTAGAAAATGTTTTTAAAACACTAGTAGATTCCAAAAACTTTATATCTTCTTCAATTTCTCCACTTTCAGAAATACTTAGTCTATAATTTGCTGTACATCCAGAAAGTAGAAATAGCACAATAAAAAGAAATAATATCTTTATCCTTCTCACTTGCCCACCCCTATCATAGTATGATTATAACACATAATGCTTTCTTTTCATAGACAATAAAATAATAAAATTTTAATCGATTAAAAAACACCTGTAAATAGGTGCTTTTTTATTTTTCAATGTTTACTGAACTAAATCCAGCAACTGCACTACCTTTTGGTTGTGAAGGAACTTCTTCTATACCAAACATTTCTAGTGGTTCCACCGGAGTATTAATTGGTGATGGCTCTACTGGAGCTGGTTCCACTGGAGTATTAATTGGTGATGGCTCTACTGGAGCAACGCCAAAATTTTGTACTGACATATTTGGTTGTCCTACATTATTATTTTGCATTAACGGCTCATTTTGTGGTTGTATAGGTATAGTAGTCGGTTCTACTACTGAATTTCCTATAGAATTTATTGCTTGATTATTTAATTGAACATCACTTACACTTTGAGTATGTGGCATATTTGGATTCATTTGATTCATATTTTGAGCAACATCTGTTACAGATCCAACTTGCATATCATTGAAGTTTACCATGCCCGCATTTTCTATTTTCTTTTTCTTTTTGTTTCCTAAGGCAATAATTATAATTAAAATAATTATTAAAACAAGCGAACCTCCCGCTACATAAATATAATTTTCTGATAAAAATTCTAACACTTGATTCATATCATGCGCCTCCTAGTTTAAGGATATCACATTCTTATTTGTTTTTCAATATCAAATTTTTATTATTAATGTAGTGATGTCTGTTTTAATATTTAAAAAAATGCAATAAGTGAAATTGATAATCAAAATAAAAACCCTTATATAATAAGAGTTTATTTTCTTAATGGTGGAGCCGAGGAGACTTGAACTCCTGTCCGAAAATATAGCTATATAAATATCTACAAGTTTAGTTTATTTAATCATTTCGCTAAAAACATAAAAATAAACAAATAAATTTTTAACTAGATTGATAACTTTCATTATTTACCTCAATCAAGCAAATAATATATCTTGCTTTATCAAGCCCATATATCGTCACAAGAAAACGAATAATAGGACTGCCTTCTAAATTAAGCGAAAGCTAATTGATTTCTGTTTCCAGTTATTTTTATTTTGGGTTTAACGTAGCACCTACGGCTTGCAATTCATACTCTAATATTCCCGTCGAAACCAATAACGGCCCCATGTCTTTCATTATAGCAAAAAAAACTAATATTTCATAGTTTTTTTGTTATATTTATCAATATCTCTTTGTTTTATAGTTTCTCTCTTATCATAATTTTTTTTACCTTTGGCAACTCCGATAAGTATTTTTGCTCTACCGTCTTTAAAATATAGTTTTAATGGTATAAGTGTATATCCTTCTTGATTTATTTTTTGTTTTAGTTTGTATATTTCTTTTTTATGAACTAATAATTTTCTTGTTCTTAGTTCATCAGGACTAAATACTCCACTATTTTCATATTTAGATATATGCATATTTAAAATGTATAATTCGTTATTTTTTATAATACCATAACTATCTTTTATATTTGCTTTACCATTTCGTATTGATTTTATTTCTGAGCCCTTTAAGACAATTCCACATTCATAGGTATCTTCAATGAAATAATCATAGTTAGCTTTCTTGTTTTGTATTTCCATTTTCGTCACCTATTTTATAAAGAGTAACTTCTTTTTCGTTTTTTGTTAGTATCTCTGTATATTTATCATAATAAGTTTTATAATTTTTTAATTCTTTGTCTAACTTATTAAATGGAATTACTTTGTAATCAGTATTATCATTGTTGTATGCGTAAGTTAGTAATACTTTTATGTTTTTGAATTCTATTTTTCTTTCATCTTCTTTTTCTGTTAAATTAACTTTAAAATCTATTACAGCACTTATTCTAGAATCAACCATTGTATGTCCTGATAATAGATTACCAAGTGAATAAAACACTATAGTATTATTTATTTTTTCTATTGTTTGTATTGAGTATCCAGTATTTCCAACTATAATATCTGCTCCTAATTCAGATAAATATGTTGCTGTTTGTTTTTGCTTATCAGTTACTTCTACTCTACCAGTATTTCCCCAATCAATAGAAACCATAACTATATCAACTTTATCTTTTAAATCATTAATGTCTTTTTTCGCTTGTTCATCGCTATAAATGTTTATTTCGTATGTACCTTTGTAAACTTCGTCTGTACCCATTGTATAAGATAATAATCCAACTTTTACACCGTTTTTGTTTATTATATTATTTTTGTTTCTAGTTTCTTCGCTTATACTAGTACCTGAATATGCAACGTTTTTATCAGTCCAATACTTTATTGAGTTTTCTATTCCTTTTATTTTTTTATCAAAAGCATGATAATTAGCAAGTGATACCATATTAAATCCAATATCAGTCATTGCATCACCAACATCAGTAGGTGAATTATAATTGTAATATGCACTAAGTCCTAAATCTTTACCACCTATTATGCTTTGCTGGCTGTAGAAATTGATATGTGATCTTTTCATTATGGACTTTAAATCTTCAAATACATATTTAAAATTATAAGTTTTATTTTCTGCTAGGGTATCATACCACATATTACTATTTACTAATACGTTACCTGCTAATGTAAATGTCAAAGATTTTTTTTCTTCTTTTGGTTTGTCCTTATCTAACTCTGTTGGTTTTTCGTTTTCTTTTTCTTTAGTAAATACATTTTTAAATGCATATAAGCTTCCAAAAATCAACATTATTAATAATAATAGTGTTACTATAATAGGACCCTTTTTAGCTCTTCTTTTCATATTTTAACCTCTTTTTCTTCACTAATTCAAAATCTATAGTACCTTCTACTTTTGATGCATCTACTGCTTTTACTTCTACTTCATCACCAATAGTGTACCTTATTCCAGATTTTTTTCCTATTATACTTTGTGATGGTTCATCAACAATATAATAATCTCCTTCCATAGAGCCAACATGTACTCTTCCTTCTATTCTGTTTTTTAATCTTACGAACATTCCGGAAGGAACTACGCTTGCAACTTTTGCTTCAAATGTTTCCCCGATGTGATCTTGCATGTATTCAGCCATTTTCATATCTTCTACATCACGTTCGCATTCAACAGAATTTCTTTCTTTTAATGATGAGTGTTCTGCTTGTCTTTCTAATTGTTTTTGAAGTTTATTTAAATCATTTGCTGTTAATTCCTCACCGTGCAATATCATTTTTAATACTCTGTGTACTGTATCATCTGGAAATCTTCTTATAGGACTTGTAAAGTGACAATATAATTTAGCAGCAAGTGCAAAGTGACCAGCATTTTCTGTACTATATATTGCTTTTTGCATAGCCCTAAGTCCTAATTCTGATAACATTTCATAATCAGGAGAATCTTTTAATCCATCTAATATTTCTTGCACTTGTTTTGGCTTTATATCTTTTAATTTGCCTTTAAATTTAACTTTATGTCCAAGTGCTTTAAGTAAATCTAAAAATTCTTTTAATTTCTTTTCTCTAGGAGCTTCGTGTATACGATACATCATAGGATATCCAAAATTAGTTATATATTCTGCTACTGTTTCGTTTGCTACAATCATAAAGTCTTCTATCATTTTTTCTGATGTGCCACGTTCTCTCTCACCAATTTCAATTGGTTTGCATTCTTCATCTACAATTATTTTTGCTTCTTTTACATCAAAGCAAATTTCGCCTCTTTGTAACTTCATTTTTCGTAATACTTTTGACAACTCTGCCATGTCTTTTAGCTCTTTTATGAATTCTTCATATCCTTCTGGTATAATTCCATCTTCTAAAATCATATTTGCTTTTTTGTAAGTCATTCTTAATTTAGAGTTTATAACTGATTCATATATATCATAATTTAGCACTTTACCGTTTGCATTAATTTCCATGTCACATGATAACGTTAATCTATCTACATGTGGATTTAATGAACAAATACCATTTGATAGAATGTGTGGCAACATAGGAACTACTCTATCAACAAGATATACTGATGTTCCTCTTTCTTCTGCATCTCGTCCTAAAGCAGTATTTTCTTTTACATAATGTGTAACATCTGCTATATGAACACCTAGTTTATAATTCCCATTAGGTAATTTTTCAATACTAACTGCATCATCAAAGTCCTTAGCATCATCTCCATCTATAGTAAATATTACTTTGTCTCTTAAATCTTTTCTAAAAGCAATATCATCTTCTGTAACTTCTGATTTTATGTTTTTTATTTCTTCTAGAGTTTCTTCACTGAAGTTTGGTTCTATATCATGTTCATATACTTTTGATAATATATCTATTCCAACATCATCTTTATGACCAAGAATTTTAATTACTTCTCCATAATATTTATTATTTCCTATTTGTGTATATGGTTTTACTATGACTTTATGTCCTGGCATAGCACCATTTCTATTCTTTTCATCAATTATTATATCTATTTTCATTCTAGTATCATCTAGTATTATTTTGCCTTTATTATCAGTATCAACTGTATATTCTCCTATAATAGTATCAAAACTTCTATCTATGATTTTTACTATTCTTCCTTCTTCTTCAGATATATATTCACACGCAACTAAATCATTGTGTATTGCACCATTCATATTTTCTTTTTTAATGTGAATATCTGGTTCATTTTCCATTATTACAAAGCCAAATCCCTTTTTGCTTACTGATAATTTTCCA
>URRF01000006.1 GCA_900550145.1 uncultured Mollicutes bacterium | reverse complement strand
ATATATGTTGTAATTATAACTCTTATGCAATGATATTGATAGCTCTCATCAAAAATTAGCAGATAATACAAGGTTATCCATTACTTTACATATCATATCATATAAAATAATTAGAAAGGAATTATTATGAGTAATATTAGTTTAGGTATACATATGGGACATGATAGATCCGTTTCTGTAGTTGTTGATGGAAATCTAGTTGGATGTCTGGCAACGGAACGTATTGATAGAATAAAGCATTCAAAATCATCTGTAATTCCCTTTAAAACTATTGATACTTTATTGGGTTATCTTAACATTGATGTCCATACAATAAAATATGTTGGAATTACTTATGTATCTGTTGAAATAAATAATCTCACAAAATATTATGAAGATCAATTAAAAGACTATTATCCTAATTGGAATTTTAAAATAATTCCTGTTTCGCATCATTTAGCGCACGCTGCATCTACATATTACACTTCACAATTTAATGATGCTTTAGTTTTTGTGGCAGATGGTGGTGGCGATTTGATTAATGGTGAAGAAGAATCTGAGAGTATATATATTGCCAAAAATAATATCTTATACTTAGCAGAACAACGATGTCAAAGTAATGTTATACATACTCTTACAAGAGAACAATTCCATTTATATCCGTTTATGAACGATAAATACAAACAATACCAAGTAAGCATAGCAAAAAAGTATGAACAAATCACGTATATGTTAGGATTTGCATGGAATCAAGCAGGCAAAACTATGGGACTAGCATCATATGGAAAAGAGCTTCTTAACTTAGATATTCCTCCCATAACTAATTTAAATTTCAATTTATCTTTAGATTTCTTAGTCAAAGATATATATGAATTATATTTAGCATCAGGTATACGATATCAAGAATATATAACCAAAAATAGAGCAGATATAGCTAAAACCATTCAGAATTTTACAGAACAATTAATAATATCAATATTTTCGTACGCCATTAATAAATATGGCATAAAAAATATTTGTGTAGCTGGAGGTCTTTTCCTAAACTGTTTGTTAAATCATAAAATATTAGATAGATTCAATGATATCAAGTTACATATATGTCCAGCTGCTGGAGATGATGGACAATCTATTGGTGCGGCTTATATAGCATACCAATATTTCAATGATACTAAATTAGCAACTAGAAAGAAAACAATTCCTTATTTAGGATTGTCCTATACCAATTCACAGATTGAAAAGGCATTAAAAAGTAAAGTATATCTGTCATCAGGCAAATTACAAATATTTCGAAAATACAACACTGCAATGTAAAATTATAGCGAAAGAAATATATGATAATAAAATTGTCGGCATACTTACAGGAAGAAGTGAAATTGGTCCTAGAGCACTCTGCCATCGAAGTATTTTAGCTAATGCAACATGGGATGGAATGAAAGATTACATAAATAATAAAGTAAAACATCGAGAAAATTTCAGACCTTTTGCACCAGTTATTTTAAAGGAGTTTGAGTTAGAATATTTTAAATTAAGGCAAACATCTCCATATATGTTGTTGGCTCCTTTTGTAAATGAAAATTATCAGAATAAAATACCTTCTGTAGTACATGTAGATAAAACAGCAAGAGTTCAATCTGTTACACAGAACGATAATGCTTTTATATATCATATCATAAAGGAGTTCTACAAATTATCCGGAACACCTGTATTATTAAACACATCATTTAATGATAACGGTGAACCAATTGTAGAAACTCCTTCAGATGCAATCAAAACATTTCTATCTACAGAAATTGATGTATTAGTATTAGAAAATTATATTATTTATAAATAAATTGGAATAAAATAGTCATCAAATTTCAATGAAAATGTAAATTTAGGGTCAACTAATAAAAGGGACCCTTCTTTTACTTTTTGAAAATTTTTTTTGAAAATATCTCTATCTTTTAAACAAGTATAATGACAATTTAAATGGTTGTTACATTGATAATCGCAGTCTGAATTATAACCATAATATGTAAGTTTACTTAAAAATTCATACATTTTATTTTCTAAACCATATTCATCTAAATAAATTAAATAATTTGTTAACAAAATGATATTAGAATATGAAAAATCTAAATTTCCCAAAAAAAGTAGATCTTCCTGCCTTAAATAATCAACCATAGTATCATATAGACTTGTGATATAATCGACATTTTGTTTTTCTTTTATCGCAATTAAAGCTTTAAGGTTATAATAATTTCCCATTAATTTTAATATTCCATATCTAATACTTGTATCTATGCCATACTCTAAATGAGTTTTACATTTACTATATGTTTCTTCACTAGTGTCCATAAAGTATAGAAGTGCAAGCAAAAAATGTCCACGTATAATATCTAATGGATAGTTAACTTTAATTGCTTCATCCAATAGTTTCTCTGCCCTTGAAATGTAATTAGGCATATCCATATCTAATGAATTAGATAAAACGATATCTGCAGTTAATAATCCCATTTTATTGTGACAATTAATTCTATCAACCATATCTTTTTTTAAATACGAATCTGCTTCAAGCATCAATTTATGAGATTTTATAGTATTTGTAAAAAAGTACAATTTTGCCTCATTTATTTTCGCTAGTGCTTTTAATTTATTGTTATGCATACTGCTAGCAATATCAAAAGAAAGTTTATTATATTGTATTGCAGGAGCAACATGATTTGTATGAATATACAAACTAGCAGCTCGTTCAAACAAATTAAATCTAATATTTTCGTCAAATTTAGTAGGATCAATTCTTTCTTTGGAAAGTAAATCATTCATTATACCTCTTGCTTTAGAAATCATTCCAACATGAAGATAAAAGGATGCCTGAAGTTGCTTTACCTCTAACATCTTTTTTTCATCAAGTTTATGGTAACTTTCTAATAGCATAAATGTTTCGTCAAATGTCTTAGTAGCCTGCCCTAATGATAAATTATGCATAGCAACATATATTTTAGCAAAAATTGTTTTTTCCATTAATTGAGTATTTTTATCATGTTTTGCAATTTCATATATAAAATTATAATACTCAAAATATTTATCTGATATGTTTTCAGAAGAAACATTATCCATTTTTTGTATTTCATTAATAGGTTCTTCAAATTTATTTTTTGCTTCCGCATATTGCTTCAAATAAAACAACACTATACCTTGTTTTTGTTTGTTGAACAAATACATTAATTGGGAATTTGATTCTAAATCACTACAAACTTCAAAAAGTAGCTTTTTAGGAATTGTCGTCCACATTTTTTTTATAAACAAATATATCGTTTCGTGATCAAATTTTAAAGTATCTTCATCAATCTCAACTAAAAAATGATTTGAAAATAATATTTCTACGGCATTGTACTCATCATTATCAAAAAAATTTAACATTAATTTTTTTGGAAATTTTAATCCATATAATGCAGCAACAAGAAGAAATTTTTGAAGTTTATTACCAATATGCATTAATCCTAATATTTCATATCGTAGTTTTATTAATTTTTCTATTTCTCTAGGTATATAAATTTTTTCAGAAAACGTTAGTATATTAGGTATGCCAACAGTATTTCTATTTAGCAAATTAACAAGTCTAATTTCTAATAAATATTCTATAAACTGGATCAAATAAAATGGATTATTTCCAGACATTTCATGTATTTTTGTTAATGCATGGAGTGGAATATCTTTAATTATTCGTTTAATTAAATTAAGACATTCTTCATCTTTAAATGGTTCAACTCTATAATTTTTAATTGCTTTATTTGATGTATTTTGTAAACATTCAAGAACAGCAAAAAACTCTGTATTATATACAGTATAATCATCTCTTCCTGCTGTAACCAGAAGGAAAGCTCCTTTGATATGCCTTTGTTTAATTAAATCCTTTAGCATATTTAAAAAGTCACTATCAGCATTATGTATATCTTCAACAAATAAAACAGTCCATATAAATTCATCTTGTATTTCACAAATCAGTTCATACAAGTTTGAAGCCGAAATATTTTTTCTTAAATTTTTTGAAATATCCATTTTTATACTGTCAAATGTTGATTTTTTAGAGTTTTTTATACAAATAGTATTAAGAATCCTAATGCTTCTTTCCGAAAAATTTTTACTTAGTTCATCAATTATTCTTGTTTTACCAATACCAGCCTCTCCATAAAGATTAACCCAAGAAAAATTGGGATTTTCTAGTATTTGATTGCTAATATCATGAATGATTTGTTTATGATTATACCCAGTCAATGGTAGTTCAAAATTATATGATAGAGATGTTCCTTCAAGTTGTATGATATTTAAATTATTATTACAGGTAAGACGTAATATGACGTCATCTAATCCATCGGAAAATTCTTTGTAAACTCTGAGCGATATACACTTTCCTTTATTTTTATCCAATATGAAGCATAAATTATCTTCGGAAAGATGCCAATTTCTATCTGTTACAAGATTTAATTTACATTCAGCAATTTCACTTGAATAATTGCGACAAAATAAATACAAATCAAAATAAGGCTTTCTATGATAATTTCCCTTACATATCTGATATGATAATGATATATTAGAGGGGATATTCTCAACCTTTTTATAACTCCATATATTTAAATTATTTTGATGCAGATATTGATACAAAATATATTGATCAACTAGAATAAATTCATATCCATACATTTCGGAATTTTCACATATAGAGTAATAAGTATATGGTGCAATTGTTTGATTAGTTACTAACACCAAATAATCAACTTTATCTTGACCAGCGATTATTGTGTTTTTTGCAACTTTTTCATAACTAATTAAATTTTTTGACGAACTTTTACATTCAATATATATTACTATTTTATTTTTTCCTTTTAGTGAAAAGTAATTTCCAAATAGCTCTATATCTTTATTAGATTCAATAACTACATCGCGACCATCATCCCTTGTTGCAGGCGTCATAAAAATTCTAATATCATTTGAAAAACTTGCATTAAGTATTTTTACAATACTTTTATAAATATGATCTTCAAAATTATGCCCTATATCATTGCCTATATTCCATGGCTGGTTGTTAATATTAGGGGTAATATATTTTACTGTTGATAACATACTTGCACTCTCCCATCAAAAAAAGTAATGGATAACCTTGTATTATCCATCAAATATATTATACAATAATACCTCACTTATTTCATTCTCTTTTTTTAATACATTAAACCAAAAATTCTTACTTCTATAATTTAATACTTTTTCTTTATGTATTCAGCTACGTCTTCTATTTCAGGAAAAAGAGTTGCTTTATTTATAGATAAAGCATCTAATTCTTTTAATATTTGTTCTTTTTCCCCACTTTTAACTATAAATATCTGAAGTTTATTTTTTTCCTTATACCTATACCTGTTAATCGCATCATTATTTTCGTTAACTAATCCATATATAATAAATGCTCCATCTTGTTTTACAATTCTTCTATTCTTCTTCTCCGGCAAAACAAAAAATGCATTTGTAACATCACTTTTTTCAACTTCACTTAAAAAAGCTGGTTTTTCTAATCTTATTTCATGAATCAATCTTTTTATCTGCTCATTGAAATTTTCTCTACTTATAGCCTTTTTAGCTATTTTTTCAAAGCTATTTTTTTCCTCTTCAGCAAAATTGGCTAAACTAGCTAGAACAGATACTGTATCACTCTTTGCATATTTTATTTCACTTTTGGGGACGCTGAATACAATTATCTCGCCATTTTTCTCCTTATGACTCTCACATGCAAAATATAGGGCAACCAATGGATTTTTGGTAATATCTAACAGTCTTGTCGGTACACCATAATGTTGCATAAGAACTAAATGCTCAAGATGTGTAGAACATCCTCTAAACTCTTCTGGACATTCAATTATAACTTCATTATAAATATCTCTTTCATGTTTATACCATTCATCGTTTCTCATAATAGATGGTAATAACAGATATGCAGTGTCTGCATGTCCTCTAAAAAAGACTGAATTTTTCTCTTCTGTTATATCCTTCAATTCCTTGCAGTATTCTGTTACTGATCGTATTATATTAAATTGAACTTTTTCCTCATTATAAATATAACTATCATAAAATTTCAGTTTTTCACTTTCATAATTCTTATTACTTTTCTCTAACTTTACACCATTCTTTTTTTCATATTTATTCTCGTTATTGTATATTTGATAGATTCTTTCAATTTCACTTAGCGCTTCCACTGTTGCTTTTTTTCGTTCCTCTATCTTCCCGTAACATTGGTAAATCCAATAGACTATACTCCACGCTTCCTCATATTTTAAAACCATGTCATTCATTAATCTATCTTTCTTATATTCTCTCCATATTTCTGCTGCTTTGACAATAGATGGATATGCATTATTAAATAATTCCGCTAACGGACTATTTATTTGTGATAGCATTAATTTTATATCTTCTTTTTTTCTTTTTAAACATATAAATTCCCTTAAATCACAGTAATTGTCTGTAATTATTTTTTTAGCTATTATACGTTCAAAAGCACTTCTTATAATAGAATCGCTATAAATACTATCTTCATAAAAAAAGAAAAACATCTTTCTCACTTTCTCCTTTGTATATAATAATTTATTATAACAATAATCCTCCCTAATTTGTAAACTATGTTACAAAATTTTCAAAAATTCGCTATCTCCTATTTGTTAATTTTTAATTCTACATATTATTTAACACACATCTTTTATATTTAAGTTTGCAAATTTAAAATATAAGTATGGGGGAACAAACACATTTAAGCAGAAGAATTTACTTAAGTACTGTAAGATTAAATGACGTAACGACAAGAAAATGCATACAGGAACAGAAAAGGGCATTATTATAAAAGTAATACGAAACCTATTTTAATTGTAGAAGGTAATACAATGGTACTTTTAATCGCTGTAACAAATCAAGGGCATTAAGATTTAAATAAAGTGAAACTCTGCGTCTTTAGGTACTGTCCGTTATCTGTCACTTGTAGTTAACAAGCAAACCATCTGTTTGACGTGTGTTATTGATATTCAAATATGAATCTAATTCAGCTTTTTTCTCATATTTTATTCAACATTTATTCTTTCTTTTTGTGTACAGTAACCACTTTAATTGTTACTTCTATCTATACACTAATCCATATCCTCTTGTATTATTATAATTAAATTAAAACTTAATCTCATCCATTTTTATCTCTCATTTTGATTATTTTTCATATTATACATTTTCTCTGCACAAAGTCTTTTATCCTCTCTGTAACTATATATATTTCTTATTTTTTTGTAAAAAAATCAACTTTCTGAAAAAAATATAATATTCTCCGCTACACCATATATGATATAGTCAACAACTTACAAAGGACTATTTACTATGGATAAAATCAGACAAGCCTTAAAAACAACATATAACTATTCAGACTATGAATTGGAATTAGTAAAGTATACATTACTTTCCATTGCATCTGAATTTAGCAAGATACTATTGCTATATATTTTTTATATTATTATTGGTAAAGCTTTAAGTTTTACCGTATTTATACTTTTATTATCATTAATTAGATTTAACAGTGGTGGCTTTCATTGTAAACATTATACAACCTGTTTGCTGTTAACTTTCGTGATATCTTATCTGGCAGTAGTTATCCTTCCACAATTGATAACTCCGGATATCTTATTTATTCAATTTTTTACTATTGTCTGTATCATAATTAACTATTACATTGGTCCAATAGTTTCACCTCTTAGACCATCTCCAAATAGCGTATTGCTAAAACACTGTCAGAACAATAGTTTTCTTATTATATTTGCTTTTTTTATAATAGTTAGCATTTTCAATAGCCATAGCATAATATATCCGTATTTAATTATTGGCTTTTGGACTATCATATTACACACATGTCAAATGATGTTTGCTAAAATTCTAATAATCAAAGGAGGTCTAAAAAATGTTTCGTAAAAAATTAAGTTTATCTTGTATGAACAAAATCTGTTGTTCATGCCTTGCATTAATGTCATTTATTCATTTTTCAGGTGTAAGTTTTCTGCTTTTTGGCGAAAGAAAATTTCCAACACCAATAGAACACTAATGCTAAAAACCCCCGAAAGTTATCAAAATGGTAACTTTTAGGGGGCTTTTACTATTCTTTATTTAATTACCGAAAAACTTATCCAGTTTTTATTATGTATTTCCTGCATTTCAACTAAAATATCAAATTTATACTTTTTCTGTAAATCTTTTATCTTAGCTAAACCTATTCCTCTATTTTTGCCTTTTGTAGAATAATTATACTGAAAGAACTTTGCAATCTCATCATTCTCATAATAAGGGCTTACATTTTTAACCCTTATTTCAATCTTTTGTTCCATTGCGAACATTTCCAGAATAACACTTTTATCTTTTTCTATACTCAATGCTTCCACTGCATTATCCAAAAATATTCCTACTATTTCAATACAGTCAAGCACTTCTATCGCTAACTCTGCATCCGGAACAGATAAATTAAATTCTATATTTATTCCTGCTGCCATAATCTCATTCACTTTTCGATATAAGAATCCAGCTAATACAGGTTGCTCTACAGAATGCAATATTTTGACAACTTTATTTTTGTCTAACAATTTGTCTATATATTTTCTTTGTTCCTTTTCTGCTTTTATATCTGACAAACCATATAATGCATTAATCTGATTTTTGAAATCATGTTGCTTTTTTCTTGATATTTCAACTAAAGCATTATATTCTTCACTATAACGATTTGACAATTTTATCTGCTCCTGTTGATATTCTGTCTCCCTTTCCATTGCTTTCCATCTTAATAAAATGCAGGCTATTATTGATGCAAACGTTACAATAATTACATACAAATCAGATTGTATTTTGTTACTATACTTTATTCTATACATGCAATATCCATATATGAACATTACCAGTATAAACGTTATATTCAAAATCAACTCTTTTCTTGCTAAAAATTTGTAAACACCATGTAGAAATTTTGTTTTACTTATGAGTACAACAGCCATTAAAACACCAGCATTAATTACTAAGACCATTATGTTTTCGCTTGTTTTACAGTAATCTCCTATGTAATACACCGGAAGTGCAATTATCATCTGAATCAATCCTGTAAATATCATACTTAATATTGCTGTAAAAGTTGCTATTTTTAAAGACATTCTAAATTCAATATATACATACAAAATATACAACACATATATGATAAAATATGTTTGCATTGTAATTAAATTTCTTTCAAACATTCCCATAAACATAACTTCTATAGCAATCCAAGCTACTGTTTTAATATCTGCCTTAATTTTCACACCATAAATACTACTTATACATATTGCCAAGGAAATAATTTCTAATAACCAATATATTCTTTCTAACATTTGAAAAAGTCCTCTAAAAATTTTTTCTTCAACTTGGGTCCTATTTCCAATGTTCCAAAACCATCTACTAGCATAACATATCTATTTGACTTATCTATCCCTTCTATGTACTCAGCGTTCACTATTGTATTATTACTACATCTGAGAAACTTTTTTGAATTCAGCTCTAATAATATCTTTTTGTTAGATTTATAAGGTGTTGGCATTACCTTTCCATTCTTACATTGTATATATGTGATTCTGTTATTTGTTTGAAAATATACAATATTTTTTGTTTTGATGGAATAAATGACTCCATCATCTTTGTAATAATAAAACTCTTTAGCTTTTTTGGGTGTTGTATACTCTAATGCTTCAACTACTGATTTCTTAAATTCTGCATAATCATATGGCTTTTCATAATATCTGAAACAATGTAGATTAGAATAAGCATGAAATTTAGGATCTTCTAGAGATGTTGTTACTATAATTGGTGTGAATTTATAATCATTTATTAAGCGAATGCTTTCTATGAATTTTAGCCCTGATATATCAGCAAACACTTTGGTATTCAATATAATATCTACAATAAATAGGTCTATATTATACTCCAATGCATATCTATATGCCTGTTCACTATTCTTTGCCTTATGTATATAGACATCTTTAATATCTTTCAGTACCTCGCATAGCTTCTCCATATTTTTATTATTATCTTCTACTATTAAAATTTGTTTATCTGAAGTATTCATACGCATTACCTGCCACCTATTGTATTTCTTTTAAATCTTTCTCTAATTTTATCATAAGTTCTTTGTATTTATTTTCATCCAATCTGCATAAACACGCTATCAGCCTAGTAACCATTAAAAATTTTGTTTCATCATTCATATATTCGAGTTCCAGTTCATAATGTTTTTCGTCGTTGACTGTACCAAATAAAATATAATCCGATGATACTCCAAACTCTTTATGCAACTTTTCCAAATGTTCGATAGTAATATTGTTTCGTCCACTTTCCATTCTTTGATATGTTGAATACGATATATCTAATCTTTCCGCCATTTTCTCCTGTGTTAAATGTTGCCTATCTCTTACACTTTTTAATCTTTTTGCTTTCTGCCTGTCTTTTCTTGATATCATTTTCTTGTCCATATAACTATACCACTCCCGCTTTTTTCACTAAATGATTTTAAATTCTTTTTTGTGTATGCACCATTGCACAAGGTAGCACGTCACACGCTACTTTGTATCACGTGCGTTCATAGTATATTTATGCCACTTACAAAAAAATATATGAGTACTATGCCATAAGCATAAGTAACTCATATATTATCATTTTCATCTTTTTATTTGTTTTCGTTGCCATATTTATTATTTGCTCGTCAGTTACCCGCACTACATTTGTATTTACAAAATTTCCAAACAAATAATCAGCCGATATATCCAATACCTGCATCAACAAGTATATATGATCTATTTTACAGGCACTTTTTCCTAATTCAATATTTGAGACCTGATCTGCTGATATTCCCAAAATATCAGCCAATTCACTTTGTGTCATATTATTGCTTTTTCTACTTATTTTTATCCTCTCTCCCATTTTTTTAATTTGCTCATAATCTAAATAATCGTATTTCATTATATTTATCTCCAGGTATTAAACTTATTCTTCTCTCAGTCTGATTATTTCCACCAAAATGTGCTCCACTGCGACCTGTTCTTTACTATCTAATTTTTTCACTAATTCGATAATAAAATCAGGAACCGTTTGTTGATTACTGTCATTTAATATGTAATCACAACTAACGTTTAGTGCTTTAGAAATTTTATATAACACATTTGCCGAAAACCCTTTCCTACCTGCTTCAATTTCATATAAGAATTTAGTTGAAATATTTGCCTCTTCCGCCAATTGTTCAACCGTATAACCTTGGTGTATTCTGAGGCCTTTTATTTTTTCACTTGAGTGCATATAATTCATATCTTATCCCCTTATTCTACTATCTATTATTATACACAGTATCACCAATGCAACATATATTTTAACGAACACGAATTTATTATGTGTTAAATTAATCATTTATATGATTTATCACAAAAAACATTACTTTTATCTGTAATTAAATAACATTTTTAAAACCATCTTTTCCAATATTTTAGTATTCTAATTTGCTTTCAAAAAAAGCTGCCTTTTCAGGCAGCTTAGAGGAGGTTGAAAAACCATATATTATTAGTATTTGCTTAGTTCTAATAATTCTGTAAGAATTTTTTTTACATTTGGAATTTGTGATGCATCAAAAGATTCTATAATTGTAATTACTTCCTGATCACAAGTGTAATCACCTCCACCTGTCATAATATAATCACAAGAAACATCTAATGCTTTACAGATATTTAATAATGTATGTGCAGACATACCTTTATGGTTATTTTCTATTTCATACAAAAACTTTGTTGATATCCCAGCATACTCTGCAAGTTCCTCACGCGTGAAATGATTTAATTCTCTGGCATACCTTACCCTTGTACCGGGTTTCGTTTCCTTCTCCATAGTAACGCTTCTCCCCTATCTTTTGTGTTACTATTACTATAAACTCAACTGTAACTTTACTAAACCAGCTATAGTTCAATCTTATCTAACCTTTAGTTCTATGTTATGTATTTTTCACTTAACTAAAGTTCTTTTATAATTTCAGATACTTTATCTGTTTTTTCCCATGGAAGTTCCAACTCATTTCGACCAAAATGTCCATATGCTGCTACCTGTTTATAAATAGGCCTCCTTAGGTCAAAAAATTTTATAATTCCATATGGTGATAGTTCAAATTTATTTCGTATAATTTGTATTAATTTGCTATCACTAACCTTTCCTGTTCCAAATGTATCAACCATTATTGAAGTTGGCTGTGCAACACCAATTGCGTATGATAACTGAATTTCGCATTTTTCAGCAATTCCTGCTGCTACAATATTTTTAGCTACATATCTTGCTGCATAAGCTGCTGAACGGTCTACCTTTGTACAATCCTTTCCCGAAAAAGCGCCACCACCATGACGAGCATATCCTCCATATGTGTCTACAATAATTTTTCGCCCTGTAAGTCCACTATCACCATGTGGTCCTCCTATTACAAACCTTCCTGTCGGATTGATATAATACTTAGTTTTAGAATCAACCATATTGGGGGGTATGGTACTATCTATTACATATTTTCTTATGTCTTTGTGCAATTGTTCTTGTGAAATTTCCGAATTATGCTGTGTACTTATTACAACTGCTTCAATTCTTACTGGCTTATCATCTGAATCATATTCTACTGTAACTTGACTTTTTCCATCTGGTCTTAAGTATTTAAGTATTCCATTCTTTCTTACCTCGGTAAGCCTTTTTGTTAACTTATGAGCCAAATAAATAGGATATGGCATCATTTCACTTGTTTCGTCCGTTGCATATCCAAACATCATCCCCTGATCACCTGCACCTATCAAATCTGACGATTTATTTACTTTATCTAATTTATATTTATCTACTCCTAAAGCAATATCTGTTGATTGTTCATCTATGTTAATAATCACGTTACAATTATCACAATCAAATCCATACTCTACATTATCATATCCAATATCTCTGATTGTGTCTCTTACAATTTTATCAATATTTACTTTTGCATTAGACGTGATTTCTCCCATAATCAAGACAAAATCTGTTGTTATTGCAACTTCACATGCCACTTTGCTATTGACATCTTTTTTCATATATTCATCTAATGCTTTTTTCTCATTATTATTTGTTTCACTCAAGTGTGCAAGTATTACACATTTTGTATTACTTCCTATAAGTTCAGATAAATATTCAGCGCTTACTTTGTTTGACAAGTGACCTTTTGAACTCCAAATTCTTTGCTTTAAATGATATGGATAAGGCCCTTCTTCTAACATTTCTATATCATGATTGCTTTCCATAACATATATTTTTTTATTTCTTAACATATCAAAATATTTATTATTTATATAACCAGTATCTGTAATATAAACTAATTCATCGTTTAAAATATATCCATATGACTCAACGTCATGAGATGTTTTTATAACCTTTACATTTATTTCTTTTATATTCATTTCTTTTCTTATAAATACCTTATTAACAGAATCAATATCACTTTCCATACCACTAGATATATATGTAGGAGTATTATACTTCCTTGTAAATGTATGTATTCCCAATGTATGATCTTTATGAATATGTGTGATTAATATTGCATCTATTTCTTTTGGATCTATATTCATTTCCAATAATTTTTCTTCTACATAACATGAACGCATACCTATATCTATTAGTATTTTTGTATTTCCTTCTTCTACATAAGTAACATTTCCTTTTGATCCACTTGCTAATACTTTTACCTTCACTTAATTCACCTATTCTTCTTTTTTATATCCTATAAATGTAGATGTATTTTTCTTAAATAATAATTCTACTGTTTTAGTTTGTCCATTTCTATTTTTACCTATTATAAATTCAACAACACTATTATTATCATCCATCCTTGCTTCTTTATTGTAGTAATCATCTCTATAAAGGAACGCAACTATATCTGCATCTTGTTCTATAGATCCAGATTCTCTTAAATCACTCATAAGTGGTCTTTTGTCTTCTCTTCCCTCAACAGCACGTGATAACTGAGCACATGCAATAATTGGCACTTTTAATTCTAGTGCTAAAGTTTTTAAAGCCCTACTTATTTCTGCTACTTCTTGCTGACGATTTCCTGCATATTTTGATGTCGTTGATACAAGCTGTAAATAATCTATTACAATTAATGATAATCCCTTTTCAGTAGCCGCTAATCTTCTACATTTTGCTCTTATTTCTCCAATAGTTATTCCAGGAGTATCATCTATTTTAATATTTGTTTCAGCAAGTTGACTAATTGCCTCATTAACTCTCTTCCAATCACTATGTTCTAATTTACCCGTCCTTATTTTATATCCATCTATTTGACCTGCTGATGAAATCATTCTCATAGCAAGTTGTTCAGCATTCATTTCAAGGTTAAATACAGCAACATTCTTTTTAGTAGCAAGTGCAACATTTACTACTATATTCAATACTATTGCAGTTTTACCCATACCTGGACGTGCTGCTAAAATAATAAGTTCATTTTCATGAAAACCGGTAGTAACTTTATCTAAATCATAAAATCCACTTGGTATTCCTGTTATTTCTCCACCTGATTCAGATAATTTTTCTAAATTTAATTGTGCATTAGTTAATGCCTCCTGAATCGGTTTAAACTCTCCCGATTTTCTATTCTTAACTACACCTAATATTTTTCTTTCTGCATCATCTAATGTTTCATTAATAGTAGCATCACCCATATATGCTTCTGATACAATAGAAGTTGCTGTACTTATTAAATTTCTTAAAATTGCTTTTTCATTTACTATATTTATATAATAATCAACATTTGATGCAGTAGGAACAGAATTAACTATTTCTAATAAATAATCAACATCTCCTATTTGCTTCAATAATTTTTTTGATTTTAACCTATCTGTAACTGTAGTTATATCTACTGCTACATTAGTATTATATAATTCTTTTATAACATCATAAATCTTACTATGCGCATCCAAATAAAATGATTCACTTGATAGATCCTCACATACTTTTTGCAATGCACTTTTAGACATAAAAGCAGCACCTAATACAGATTGTTCCGCCTCTAAATTATGTGGTTCTGTTTTTGTATTCACATCATCACCTCTATTCTTTTATTAATTCTATATCTAACTTAGCAATTATATTTTTAAATAATTCAATATCAACTATATGATGTCCCAAACTCGATATTGATTCATTAATTTTTATTTTTTTCTTATCAATACTATAACCCATCTTATCAAGTTCTTCCTTTATTTGCTTTGGAGTTATACTTCCAAATACTCTATCAGATTCCCCTGTTTTAACCTTAAACTTAATTGATATTTTACTTAATTGTTCTTTTAAAACTTCTGCCTTCTTTATTTCCTCATTTTCTATTTCTTTTCTCTTTTCTTGCTCATTTCTTAGTATTTTATTACTAGTTTGAGTATACGCTACTGCATACTTATTTTTAATAAGATAATTCATAGCATATCCATCTTTTACCTCTTTTATTTCATCTTTCTTACCTTGTCCTTTAACATCTTTTATAAATATTACTTTCATTTTAATACACCCTCTAAATAATTTAATAATTTATTTCTTAACTCTAAAACAGTTATACCTTTAATTTGCGTCGCAGCATCAGTCCTATGACCACCACCACCAAACTGTTTCATTATTTTCTCAACATCAATATTTCCTAGTGATCTAGCACTTACACCTACTGTATCTTCATCTATCTTTGCTATTACAAAAGAAATCTCAACATCATTAAATGTTAATAATACATCTGATGCTTTTGCTAGCTCACTATTATGATATATCTTTTCATCTTCTATAGATATTGCAATATTTTTATAAAACTCTGTATTATTAATAAGTTTTTGTCTTCTTTTAAATTCACCAAAATCTTGTTTTAATAAATACTGTGCTTCTATATTATCAGCACCAAACTTATATAAATTAGCACTACACAAATGAGTATTTTCATTAGTTTTTATCATAAAACCATTTGTATCAACATATATTCCAGATAACATTATAGTTGAAATATAAGGCGGAATATAAACATTTAATCCATCTATCAAATCCATTATTATTTCCGTTGCACTTGATTCATTTACCTCAACATATTCATAACTTAAATTATTTATTGTATCATCACTTTTAACATGATGATCTATTAAGATTTTATTTTTTATTTTTAGTAATTTCTCATTTTGTACCCTAGATGCTTTATTAGTATCAGTTATTATAAGTAATGACTTAGAATCAATTTTATCTTTTATCTCATCATATGTACTTATTACAATATTACCTAATTTTTGAGTAGTTGATATTGCTCTAATAACTTCCTTAGATTTATTTTCATCATCTATTATTATATAGGCCTTTTTATTAAAATGATTAGCAATATAATATAATCCAAGAGAAGATCCGAGTGCATCTAAATCAATGTTTTTATGAGGTGTTATAAATACTTCACTTGATTCATTTATAAGTTCCTTTATTTTATTTGAATTTACCACAATATCACTCCTTTCAATAGTATTATTATACAATAAAAGAACAACTAAAAAAAGACATTTGATGTCTTTAAATAATTATTCTGCATTAATACCATGCTTCTTACAAATGCACTCCAAAACTTTTGTAAGTTCAGTTTCACTATCAAGTTTATCAAGCTTTAATCTATCATCAAGCTTAGCCCTTAAACACAACATATCTTCGTTATCATCCTGATTAACTAACAACAAATAATCTTTACCATCGCAATTTACATTTTCAACAACAGCATAAGTTTTATTATCCATTTCAATTTCACTTATAGAATCATAATCTCTCATTAACGGTCCCCCCTTGACTTTGGTTCATTTCCTATTCCATAATCCATTCCATCATACCAATCATAATTTTCATTAGGATTACCTGTTCCAAATTCATCAACAGAATTCATTATATAATCATTTCTTTCTTTTATATATTCAATATATTTATAAATACTACATCCTGCTAGAGCAAGAGATACAATAACCATTATAGCTTCCAAGGCCTTTTTACCCATTTTTTTAGGATTAATTCTCTTACCATATTTTACAGATGTAACTTTTAATGAGTTTTCTTTAGCCCTATTAGCACCTGGAAATATAGCAAGTTCATCATCTTGTTTTTTTAATGAATTCTTTTTTAAATTTTCTGCTGATTTAGAATAATCAATATAATAAGGTTTATTACGATTTTCCATTTTATCACCTACTTATAACTTAATTATAACGTTTTACATAACAATTAGTCAACATCAATTCTACTTAAAATGCTCTGTGGTGTTTTTCTTATAACACCAAAAACAGGAAGTAATCCAAATAAGGTATTAAATAAAACAATTAATATAAGAGATGCAATCATAGTAAATGAATTAATATTAAAATTTAATGTTAAAAAATTACTATCAATTAAACTCTTTAATATATAATTCATAAATATAAATCCAGGTACTGACAACATTAACATTATATCTATAATCTCACCTAAAAACATCTTATATATATCTATTCTTTTTACACCTATTGCTCTTAATATACCAACTTCTTTTATTCTAGATAAGAATGAAGCTCTAATTATCAAATATATTTCTACTAATGATATTAAAAGTACAATAGATGCGATTATTATTGATGTAGTCATTGATTCTCTTTTCATATTAATATAATCACTTTTTTCTTTTTCATAAGTATCAATTATATAAATTCCATTTGATTTAAAATAAGAAATAGTTTCTTCTTTATTCTTAGAATAAATAGTTAAATTACTTGAATTATCTAACATACTATATTTTATAGTATTATTATTTGTTAATAGTTTTTCAGTATAAAGAGAATCATAATATCCAACTACTTTTAACTTAACATTATTTACTTTTTTATCAATTGACTTTCCTATTTGATATAAATCACTATATCTATAATTCACTATTACTTCATAATCATTTACTGGATATTCACCTCTTTTTAATGTTATCTGATCTTTAAACAATTCATAATCTGCAAACTTTTCACCATCATAAGTAGGTATCATTTCATTATAGTCAAAATATCCGCCATTATCAAAATATCCACCATTATCTTTATAATTAGCAAGTATATTTATAAAATTCCCATCATCAACATATATTGAATTACTTTTTAAATCTGTTATACCAACTATTTTAAATTCTTTCATATTAGAAATAGTTATAATCCTACCAAGCATATCACTATATTTTAACACTCCTGCTAATTTAGCCATTTTTCTTTTAAACATTCTTTCAATAGCTAATTTATCTACAACAACCTCTTCTTTACTCTTAGCCATCCTACCATATATTAAATCCTTATCACTAATCATATTTAAACTAGATAAAGATCCAGATAAATGATCAATTAACTGAGAAGTTTGATAATAATCACTATAAGGAACCATAAATATTACTTTTGAATCACTTGGTAATATATAATTTATATTATCCATACTTTCGTATTTATCGAATTCATCCCTTGATATATTTTTAGACATTATTGTTAAATAATTTTTATTTTGAGAAACAAAATCTTCATCTTTTATATTTAAAATTCCCGCTATATTACATACAGAATAAACAACAAACATTGCAGATATAAAAAATCCAACCAAAGATATTTTCCTCAAAAAACTATAACCTTTAATTTTCTTAAATCCATTTTTTATCAAAGAAAATATATTAAATATAGAAGTATATTTTAATTTATAATTATTATTTATTACCTGATCAAAATCAAAGTTATAATTCTCATACTCATCTTTAGATATTCTATTATATGTATCATTAACAAGTTCAATAGATGAATCTTCATCAATTACTTCAATCTTTTTACTATCACATTCTACATAAATATTGCCTCTTTTTACTACTATTTTAATATTTAATTTATCATTTTCATCATTATAATAATCTATATTTAAATTATTACTAAAAATCTTATTATGATTCTTAATATCTTTTAAATAAATCTTATTATCAATTTTATAATCAAGATCATTATCATGTTTATTTATTTTATCTCCAATTATTTTGCCATCTTTTAATTCAATTATTCTTGATGCATAAAAGTAAGCAAGCTCTTTTTCATGTGTCACTAGTATTACCAATTTAGTTTTTGATATTGACTTTATTATATTCATTATTTCAATTGTATTTTTACTATCCAAATTACCAGTTGGTTCATCAGCAATAATTATACTTGGATTCTTAACAATTGCTCTTGCTATTGCAACTCTTTGCATTTCACCCCCAGAAAGCATACTACAAAGACGATTTCTATACTTATAAATACCAAGAGCACGCAAAACATAATTTACTCTATTTTTTATTTCTTCACTGTCTTTTATTCCAATCATCTTAAGAGTTATTGCCACATTATCAAATACACTTAAATCATCTATTAAGTTATAATTTTGAAATATATAACCAATATTCAAATTCCTAATCTCATCAATTTTAGATGTACTAAATCTTGTTATTTTTTTACCATTTATAAATATATTTCCACTATTTACTTTATCAAGACCACCAATCACATTCAAAAGTGTTGTTTTACCACTACCAGAAGGTCCTAAAAGCGCAACTAAACCAGTATTATCAAATTCTAAACTAGTATTATTTATTACATGTATTTCATTCTTTTTTCTTCTATTAAAATACTTATTTATATTATTTATAGTTATCATATTACACCTCTTTATATGTTCTCATAATAGAAGATGAAAACAATTTTTTAGAATATTTTCTAGATATAAATAAAGATATTACAAACAATATTAAATATAATATTATAAAATCAGTAAACTTTAAATATGTTATAGCACTATTTAAATAATCAATTTGTATATATTTTAATTTAACTAACAACAATACTATTAATATTATTATATATGATATAAAAAGCACTAAATTTAGTTCAATATTTAAAAGTAATTTAATATCTTTTTTAGTTGCTCCTAACATCCTTATTGTTGAATAATAATTATTTCTAGATTTTAATATTACTTTAATTATTAAATATGATATAAAGAATAAAGCAATAAGAGCAATAAATATACCTATTAATTCAACCATATATAATATTTTTATATATAAAGCATCATCATTTAAAATAGTATCTTTAACATATAAAGTATCATAACCCATACTAGATAATTCACTTACTAAAGCTTCTTCTTCTTTAACATTTTTCATATATATACTACTTTGATAATTACCTTTATCAAATAAACTATAATAATCCTCTTCACTTATAAATATTAAATTATAATAATTATCTATATCACTATATCCAGTTAATCTTTCAAAATTATCTTTTGTATATATTGCTGATACATTTAAATCAATATTTTCATTATAATAAATATTACTTATACTTATATTTAAACTCTCATAATTGCAATAATATGTTTTACAAGCATATGACATATTTTCTGGTATTACAACTTCTCCTTTATTTACATTTTTACTAAATACTATGTTATAACTCATATCGCTACTAAATAAATTATTATTAAATATAATATTAACTTTACTATATAACTTATTAATTGATTTATCTAACAAAGAAATAACAGAACTACTGAAATACGCATTTGCATTATCATTATATAAATTTGTTGATTCTCTAATCTTTACCCCAACTATCTTTAACTTATCCTTAATTGCTAAATTAGAACCATTTGTATCTTCCAATTTAAATTCTTTACCTATCACTGCTTCAGCACCATTATAAAAATAATATGAATCTAATGAACCCTCTAAAATTATTTCATTATCTTCCTTAGGAAATTCACCATAATCAAGAGTACCTTTAAAATTACTTATATTACTTGCACTTATCCATATACTATCTTCCTCATTTGATAAAGTAAAGTTCATATCTATCATTGCATCTTCTTTTACAATATAATCAACATTCTTAATATTACTTATTTTTTCATAATCAGAATCTAAAAACGATTTTCCGTCTTTTCTTTTAATAATAATTCTTTTATCAGATAAATCAGTAAAATTTGCGTTGTATCCGACATTTGAAAAATCATATTTAGATTTACTAAAAGACGCATACAAACTTAAAACAGCAAAAGATAAAAATGTATAAACTAAAAGTAACAACAAAAACTTTGGTACAATATTAAAAGTATTTCTAATGCCTAATTTAAACTTATTAACATTAAGCATTTTACCAAAATGACTTTCTTTTATATCAGTATTTTTTACCTTTTTATTTATATAAGTATCTTCTAGTACCTTCCCATCATGCATTTTTATTCTCCTAGTAGCATACTTTTCAAACTGTTCATAGTTATGCGTTACAACTATAACCAATTTATCCTTAGAAATCTCATGCAATAATTCAACTATATTTTTGGCAGATTTACTATCCAAATTACCAGTTGGTTCATCAGTTACAATTATCCTACTATCCTTTGCAAGAGTCCTTGCTATAGCAACCCTCTGCTTTTCACCACCCGATAATTTAGATACTTTAGTATTTCTATATTTATACATACCAACTTGTTTTAATACATTATCAACTTTCTCTCTAATATCCTTACTCTTAAAACCATTTATTAAAAGAACTAACTCAACATTTTCATAAACAGTATAACTATTTATTAAATTAAAATTTTGAAATATATTTCCTATATATCTCTTTCTATAATCAAAAAAATCCTTCTCTGTATAATAACTAGTTTCTTCACCATTTATATACATTTCTCCTTCTTCATAAGAATCAAGTCCAGATATTACATTTAAAAGAGTACTTTTACCACTACCAGATTCACCAGTTATTACTACAAATTCATTCATATTAAACTCTAAATTAATTTTAAATATACCACTACTAACTACACCCTTATTATAATAAAATTTAGAAACATTTTTCAATTTTAACATATTCTTCACCTACTAATATTCTATCATATAAAAGGAAAAATTAGGATACCCCCACACAAATTATGATTTTAATCAAACTACTTCTTTTATATTATTTTGATTTTGTATTATCAAAAATACTTTTTAATTTATTTTATACAACAAAACCTTACTATTTGTTATAAAAAAATATGTAGGTTTTATCCTACATATGGTATTAATGCCATGTGACGAGCTTTCTTAACTTCTTCAGCTACAACTCTTTGATGTTTAGCACAAGTTCCAGTAACTCTTCTTGGTAATATTTTATATTTTTCTCTATCAACGTATTTTCTTATTGTTTCAACGTCCTTATAGTTAACTTCTCTACCAGCACATAATTGACAAACTTTTTTCTTTTTTCTATAAAATTCTGCCATTATTATTCCTCCTTTTTAAAATGCGACATCATCATCGCTTAATTCAATTGTATCCCCAAAATCTATATATGGTTCATCATTAACATTAGTCGTTGGTGTTTCCTCTGGTAAAGGTGGCAAATCAAAACTTGGTTGACTAGCACGTTGACCCTTTGATTCAAGAAATTCAAAATTATCGGCTATTACCTCAGTAACATAAACCTTTTTACCATCCGCACCATCATAACTCCTAGTTTGAATTCTACCTTCTATAGAAATTAAACTTCCCTTTGTAAGATATTTCTTAACTGTTTCAGCTTGCTTTCTCCACATAACAATATTTATGAAATCAGCTTCCCTTACACCATTTTGATTTTGGAAATTTCTGTTTACAGCCAAAGTAAAACTAGCTGCAGGAACATTACTAGATGTATATCTAAGTTCAGGATCCTTGGTTAAACGACCAATTAAAACTACTTTATTCATCTATTTACCTCTTTCTTATAACTTAATTATCATATGACGAATTATATCTTCACTTAGATTTGCAAGACGATTAAATTCTTTTTCTGCTTTATCATCTTTTGAACTTATTTCATATAAATAATAATATCCACTCTTAAACTTCTTTATTTCATACGCAAGTTCCCTTTGACCCATTTCCTTAGAAGAATCAATCTTAGCACCATTCTTAGTTAAAACTTCTTCAAAATTCTTAACTATTCCCTTAAGTTCACTCTCTTCAACATTAGGTCTTACAATATACATTATTTCGTATTTCATAACTATCCTCCTTTCGGTCTAATCGGCTTTTTACTTTTAAAAAAAGCAAGGAGTAAATTCAATTACTCGCCTGTATTATACAATAAATAATATTTTTATACAACCATTATTATTATAAATTTACACAAAATAAAACTTTTAATACTATTAATTATATAATTTAAATTAAGAATTAAGTAATATTATTAAAAGCACTAGTAAAATATACTAGCACTTATCAATTTTACAAAAGTTAATAGACAGTTACGTATAACTAATCATCTCTATACTCAATTTAGATTACTCAAGGATAAATTCTGTTCCTTATACGTACTCATATTAAACCTATTAAGCTGGTGCCCCACCGGGTCCCTACCCACCTGGGGCGCATTTTTCGCATTCCTTTTATTTATGATCCTGCTTTTAATATATATGGATTACTACTTGTTCCAGTTCCACTCTCTATAAGAATATTAGATTTTAGATATATGGCGGGAAAAAACGCACTAGCACTCGAAGCATTGCCGACGCCAGCATTCCCATAGCCTCTCCCAACCCAAACATTGGTAGCACTGGAAGTATTAGCATTAGGCGACAAATACCATGTAACATCATTATAAGTACTTCCATAGTGCATCCAGTTATTGTTCTTACATTTATATGTAGATGATGCATCTATCTTTGTATTACAATCATTCTCACTACTTGCATATGCCCAATCTGTTACGTATGGTAGTCCAATATATCCAGTCCATTCCGTTGTTCTTTCTACTGTATCATTACACCAGTTTCCACTTGTACATATCTTTCCATTTACATTTCCTCTTTCTGCTCTATAGAATGCTACTGTATCATATGAACTCGTTGTACTATCATATAAAGTATTATAATTTGGTGCACCTGTATTCCATGTATGGTAATCTATTAAACCTTTTGATGTTTCATCTATTGTTCCAGTTGGACATGTTGTTGTTTGATTATTTTGTCCATTATAACAAGTTACACTTGTTCCTCCATAATAC
Organism: uncultured Mollicutes bacterium; assembly: GCA_900550145.1. Lineage (GTDB taxonomy): Bacteria > Bacillota_I > Bacilli_A > RF39 > UBA660 > CAG-1193. Next base: position 27,873 of record URRF01000006.1, on the reverse strand, counting down.
ATTGTATTTAAGTAATTCTTTAAATCTGCTTGACTCCATTCATTTACACCATAACCGTCATTTACACTTGATTCAGATGAATCCCACGATAATTTACCTAATGTCTCACTTCTCACTAGTTTTACATTATTACCAAATACTCCTATTATTCTCCATAACTCATTATTAAAACTTACATAGTTATTTGGATTACTTCCATAATATCTTATATTTTGATCACCTGTATTATCTTTCTTTAATCCTTCTCCATCATACTCTAGTAAATTTGTTATATATTCTGTTGCTTTCATTCCATATGTTGGTTTTGTTATTTCTTTTACTTCTGCATTCTCTTTTGTTCCATTTGTTATTTTTAATCCATCAAATTTTCCTTTTCCTGTTATACTTACTTTTGCTATTCCATCACTATCAAAACTAATTATACAACTTGCATAATCTTCATCATTTATCTTTGCTACATCTTTACAAGTTATTTCTTCATCTTTTCCTAGTAGTTTATCTGATACTTTCTTCTTTTCTGCACTATCTGCTATTAGTTGTGCTGCATTCTTAAATGAATCTTTTTTTGATGTTTCTATTACATCTAATATCTTTGGTATTGATATTACTAGTATTATTGCTAATATTGCTATAACTGCTAATAATTCTATTAATGTAAATGCATTTTTGTTCTTTTTCATATTTTCACACGCTCCCTATATTTATACTATACGCCTATTATACACACCCACCCCTTATGTTTGTCAAGAGAACAAATGTTTTTTTTATAAAAATGTAAAAAAAATAGATATTTAATAATAATATCTATTGCATTTATTTAATATTCAACGTTATTTAAGTATAATCCCTCTGCACCTGCAGTTTTTCCAAATGAGCATCTATCTTTTGATTTTAGTATATAATCTATACTTTTATTCTTTGTACTAACTTCTATTAATGCTCCCACCATATTCCTCACTTGATACTTTAAGAATCCATTACCTATAAATCTAAAAATTAATATATTATTTTCTTTAGTTATACTTGCATCATATATTGTTCTTACATATGATTCTTTCTTTTCTTCTTTATTTACAAATGCACTAAAATCATGAGTACCTTTTAAATATTCTATTTCATTTTTCATTTTTTCTATATTTAATTCTTTATTATATTGATATACATAATTTCTTTCTATTGGATTATATTCACCCATATTGAGTTTATATATATATTCTTTCTTTTTAACCATATATCTAGCATGAAAAGATGCATCTACTACTTCTACATTCTTTATATATATATCTTTATCAGTATATGTATTTAATGCACATTTAAGTTTATATAATGTAATATTTTTATTTAAATCAAAATGTGCTTTTTGATTAATAGCATGCACACCTTTATCTGTTCTACCAGATGCATGAATATCAACGCTTTCTAAACCATTAATAAACTTTAATGCATCTTCAATAGAAGATTGTATAGTTCTTAAATTAGGTTGTTTCTGATATCCATTATAATTAGAACCATCATATGAAAATGTAATTAAATACCTCATATTTTTACCTCCATAATCAAATAAATTAGAAAAAGTGTTGTATGTAATACGATTATCAATTGATCAAATTTACCATACTCTTCTTCTTTATAAACAGTTCTTTTTTCATTAACTCTATATAATCTAAGTTCAAGTACGTCTGATATTTGATCAGATCTTTTAAAAGCTAAATTAAATATAGGAATGAAAATAGACACTAATTTATCGCATCTTTCTTTCAACGTTCCACTTAAATCTAATCCTCTACTATATTGAGATTTTAAAACTTTGCTCGATTGTTCAAATATTATAGGAATAAATCTTATAGCAAGTGATATAGTAAGGGCTAAAACAGGTACATTTACATTAAATATTTGTAACGGCTTTAACAATCTAGTTAATCCATCTATTAAATCATTTGGTTTTGTAGTATAAACCATTACACCCGAATAAAGTATAAATAACAATAGTTTTAAAACAGATATAATAGTATCTCTAATAGGAACATCAAATATTAAATTTATTAAAAATATAAATGTAATTAATGATATACCAAATTTTAAATTTTTAAAATATAGTTTCATTGGAACATTTGAAAGAACCATTAATATTAACACACTCAAAAATAATATAATTAAAAATAATATTCTTTTTGATAATAATACTAAAAAAGTAAATAATAATATACATATTATTTTATAAAAAGAATTCATACTATGAATAATTGATTTTGTATTATAATATCTAGTTATATAAAGATTATACATTTCTATATACTTCCTTTATTAAATCATTTATACTCTTTGTATGCATTAATTTTATATTTTTTTTAGTTCTGACTAAATTTTCAAATTTTATTATATTAGGTATTGGAATATCATATTTTTTAATTAATTTTGTTTCACTAAATACACTATCAGTATCACCATATAAAATTATTTTACAATCGCCAATTGCAATTATTCTTTCTGATATTTCATATAACAAATCAATATCATGACTAACTATAATTATAGTTTTTCCATATTCATTTTTTAATTTTTTTATTATTTTTATTAATTTTTTCTTATTCTTACAATCAAGTCCAATAGTTGGTTCATCAAACAAAATTATTTTTGGATTATATACAAGCACAGATGCAATTGCAACCAATCTCGCTTCTCCACTACTTAATTCATTTAATTTTTTATCTAAATACTCTTCTTTTAATCCAACTAACTTAAGTGCATCTTTTGCATTTAGTTTTTTAATTTTAAAATTTTTTAACGCAAATTCTATTTCTTTTTTTACTGTTACTTCAAAAAATTGTTCTTCAGGAAATTGAAATACAAAACCAATATTTTTTTTATTTTCTTTTTTTGTAGATTCAATACCATTTACTAAAATCTTACCTCTTGTTGGCTTTAATAATCCATCTATTAATTCCAATAAAGTAGTTTTACCACTACCACTTTTACCTATTAAACCATAAATTATATTATCATCTAATTCTATATTTATATCTTCTATTATATTTTTTTCTGAAAATTCATTATATTTAAATGAAACATTTTTAAAATCTATTGCCATAAATCATCCACCAACATTTCTATATTACAATATAACTTATCTACTAGACCATATAATTTAAGTTTTAATGATAACTCTATTTCGAATGGGATACTTATTCCTAATTTGTTTAATATTTTATCATATTCCATTACTTTTAATGGAGAACCATCTAAAACTATCACTCCATCACTTAAAACAAGTAATCTTTCTGAATAATATGATTCTTTTAAATCATGAACCACATTTATTATAGTCATACCTTTTTTATTTAATTTTTTTAAAATTTTTAATATATTATTCTTATCATTTTCATCTATCATTGATAATGCTTCATCAAGTATTAAAATCTTTGGATTATGTATAATTGCACATGCCAAAGCTACTTTACATTTTTCACCCCCAGATAACTCATTAGGTCGTGAATTTAAAATATTTTTAATGCCTAAAAGTGTACTTATTTTTTCAATTCTATCTTTCATTTCTTCTTTTGTGTAACACAAATTTTGAAGAGTAAAAGCAAGATCATCTTCTATAGTTTCTGATATAAATGTATTATCCAAATTATCAAATATAACACCAATATTTTTTCTTATATCATATATATTTTCTTTATTAAGTTCTAGTCCACAAATAGTAATATCAGCTTCAGTTTTAACCAAACCAGTCAATATTTTTAGTAATGTAGATTTACCACTACCATTTGGACCAGTTATAGTTACAAAACTTCCTTCTTCAATATCAAGAGAAAATTTATCAAATACAAATTTATCTAAATATCTAAATGTTAATTTTTTTATATTAATAATACTATTCATAAAACCACCAATACTTTTTATTATACATATTTTATAAAATTAAGTAAAGAAAATAGCATATTTTATAGTATTTAGTTAATAATAGTAATGGGTGATAATATGAACAAAAAACAAAGTATAGATTGTTCAGTACATGATTGCAAATATTGTGATTGTAGTTGTGATAAGTGTAAGCTAAATTGCATAAAGGTTTGTAATTGTGGACATGATGAAACAAAAGAAAATACAATGTGTGATAGTTTTAGAAAAAAGTAAAAAATATAGAAAATTCTATATTTTTATTTTTTGCTACCTTTTCTTATTTTGAATATTATATGCTATTTTTAGCATTAAATTAGTAGGTGCTAACTTACTAAAAAATATTCCAAGTTTCATATATAATGTTGGTATTATTATTAATTTATTTTTAAACATTTTATCTATTGCATATTTTGCTACATAATCACTAGTTGTTGACTTTATCTCAAACTTAACATTTGCAACATTATTAAAATTTGTTTTAACAGGACCTGGACACAATACACTAATATGTACATTTGACTTATCATGTTTTAATTCTTGATATATTGCCGTTGTTAACCTTAAAACATATGCCTTTGTTCCGTAATATGTAGACATAAGCGGTCCTGCTTGAAATGCTGCACTAGATGACACATTAAGAATATAACCAGAATCTCTTTTAACAAAATCTTTTAAGAATAATTTAGTTAATATATGAACTGCAACTACATTTACATCTATCATATCTAGTTCTTTTTGTAATGGTGTTTTAACAAATTCACCAAATTCACCAAAACCAGCATTATTAACTAATATATCTATATTCTCCTTTTTAGTCATTTCATATAGTTTAATGCAATTATCTTTCTCTTTTAAATCCATAACTATTATCTTAGATTTAGTTTTTAACTCCGCTTTTACTTCTTTTAATTTATCTTCTTCCCTAGATACTAGAATAATATCATATCCAAGTTCTGATAAATAAATCGCCATATCCTTTCCTATACCACTAGATGCTCCTGTTATTAATGCTTTCATAAATCACCTCATTATTTTTTTTTACATTCACTATAATATTTGTTAAGTGTAGTTCTATAAAGATTTCCACTAACTTCGTCCAATTTTTCTAAATAATCACACACATCATATGCATATTTCAAACTATTATCATCATATATGCAATCAATTAAATAGTCAAGATAATACTCTATCATATTTACATCCTTAGATTTATTAGATATATAATTATTAATAACATCAGCAAGTTTTGTAAAGTTGTATTTTTTACTATCCTGTAGCTTTTCTACCAATGACTTTAATTCTTCCATACTATTATAACTTCCTTCCTAATATAAACATTCCTCACTGATTATTTATCATATCACCCATCATACATTTTGTCTATATGTTTATTAAACATATAGTTAAAATCACTTGAATATAGAGAATATACTCATTATTATATTTTATTACAATTATTTCTATGGTATTCAACCAAAATATAAATATTAAAAAAAGAAGAAATTATTTAGTTTCTTCTTCATTTTTTACTTTTTTAGAAGTTTTTGCAGTTTTAACTTCATTCTTAGCTGGTTCAGCTTTTTCATCTACTAATTTTAATATTACCATTAAAGCATCATCGCCTTTTCTTTCAGATAATTTTAACATAGTAGTATATCCACCATTTCTATTTTTTGAACGATCAGCTAACTCAAATACTTTCTTAGTTGTTTCATTATCATTTTGAAGGAACGCTAATATCTTACGTCTAGAAATTAAACTACCTTCCTTTGCATATGTAACCATTTTATCAAATGATTTTCTTACTTCTTTTGCTCTTGTTTCAGTTGTAGTTATAGATTCGTTCATTATTAAATCTTTTGTTAAATTGGCTAACATGCTTCTTCTATGTTTACTTACTACACCTAATTTTCTATAAGCCATATTATCACTCCTTACTATTCATCATTTCTAAATGATAGACCCATTTCTTTTATTTTATCCATTACTTCTTTTAATGATTTTCTACCAAGATTACGTATCTTCATCATTTCATTTTCAGACTTATTTACTAAATCCTGAACATTGTTTATAGCTGCTCTTTTTAAGCAATTATAAGCTCTTACTGATAACTCTAAATCATCTATTGAAGTTTCTAATATTTTTTGTTTTGGATCCTCTTCATTTTGCTTCATTAAGCCCCTTATTGCATCTGTAAACTCTGGTGAATCAATTTTATCTAATTGAGCCATTAATATACTTGATGCCATTTTAACTGCATCCTGAGGTGCTAATGAACCATCTGTCCATATTTCAAGTACTAACTTATCAAAATTATTATTTTGACCAACACGTGCCTTTTCTACTTCATAATTAACTCTTTCTACTGGTGAGTATAGTGCATCTATAGCAATAGTGCCTACCTTCATATCTGTTAAGTATTGTTTTACTTCATCAGCTACTAAGTATCCTCTACCTCTTCCTATAGTTAATTCCATTTCTAATTTTCCACCTTCAGCAAGTGTACATATTGTTTGATCTGGATTTATTATTTCAAGTGTTGGCTCTTTAGCCAAAACGCTTGCTTTTAACTCTCCTTCTCCTTTAACACTTATTTTAACTGTAACCGCTTCATTAGTGTTTTTCTTAACTACTATTTTCTTTAAATTTAATACAATTGAAGTTACATCTTCTATTACGCCTTCTATTGTTTGAAATTCGTGCATTACTCCTTCAATTTTTACACTTGTTATAGCATCCCCTGGTAAAGATGACAAAAGTATTCTTCTAAGTGCATTACCTATTGTTATACCAAATCCTCTTTCCAATGGTTCTAAAACAAATTTTCCATAATTATTACCTTCTATATATTCAGTCATTTTATATTCTGGTCTTTCAAATGCAAGATAATTAATATTATCTTCTTTAAAACTCAAATCTACTGATACATTTAATTTTTCTTCAGTAACTTTATCAGACATTATAATTCACTCCTTTCAATTATTATCCACGTGGTCGTTTTGGTGGACGACATCCATTATGTGGAATAGGTGTTACATCGCTCATAGCCATTACTTCTAAGCCACCTGTTTGTAAAGAACGTAGAGCAGTATCTCTTGCAGGTCCTACACCATTTACATATGCTTCTACCTTTCTCATACCAGCATCATATGCTGCCTTTGCAGCTGCTTCTGCAGCCATTCCTGCAGCAAATGGAGTCTTTTTCTTTGAACCCTTATATCCAATAGTACCTGCTGATGCCCAACTTACAGTATTACCATCCATATCTGTAATAGTAATAATAGTATTATTATAAGTTACATGAATATGTGCTTGTCCTTCAGGTACATTCTTTTTAACTTTACGTTTTCTAGCTTTATATGCCATATTTGTTCCTCCTTAACTATTATTTTTTCTTATTAGCAACAGTCTTACCTTTACCCTTACGAGTTCTTGCATTCCTATTGGTTCTTTGACCCCTTACAGGTAGTCCTTTTCTATGACGTATTCCTTGGTAAGATCCAATTTCCATTTTATTCTTGATATTTAAACCAACTTCTCTTCTTAGATCTCCCTCTACTAAATATTTAGATACTTCATCACGAATACGCACAATTTCTTCTTCAGTTAAATCCTTTGCTCTTGTATCAGGATTAACTTTTGCATCTTTTAAAATTGTCTTTGATAATTTTCTTCCTATACCATAAATATAAGTTAAAGCAATTTCAACTCTCTTATTATTAGGTATATCTACTCCTTTAATACGTGCCATTCTTACACCTCCTATTATCCTTGTCTTTGCTTGTGCTTTGGATTTTCACAAATTACAAGTACTTTACCTTTTCTTTTTATGACCTTACATTTGTCACATATTGGTTTAACTGATGGTCTAACTTTCATTTTAATTCCTCCTATCCTTTTCTATAGGTTATACGCCCACGTGTTAAGTCATAAGGTGATACTTCTATTTTTACTGTGTCACCTGGTAAGATACGAATGTAATTCATTCGAATTTTACCAGAAACGTGAGCTTCAACAGTAAATCCATTTTCTAATTCAACTTTAAATTTACCTCCAGGTAATACATCTATTACCTTTCCTTCTACCTCGATTGCATCTTTATTTGCCATCTTATTAATCACCTCGCGTTAAAATTTCGTATCCAGTGGATGTTACTACAACAGTATGCTCAAAATGTGCCGATGGACTATAATCTTCAGTTACTATTGTCCAATCATCATCAAGCATAACTACATCATCACCACCCAAATTAAGCATTGGTTCAATTGCAAACACCATACCTTCTTTTAAAACAGGTCCTGTGTTTGGTGTACCATAATTAGGTATCTCTGGATCTTCATGAATATTAGTTCCTACACCATGTCCAACTAGTTCTCTTACAATCCCTAGATTGTGTTTTGAAGCATAAGAACCAATTGCTGAACATATATCTCCAAGTTTATTTCCTGGTTTTACTTCTTTTAATCCTTCAAATAAACTTTTTTCAGTATGCTCTAGCAAATATTGTTTCTCCTCAGAAATTTTTCCAACTGGATAAGTCCAAGCAGAATCACCATGGTACCCTTTATAACATACTCCAATATCTACTGAAATTATGTCACCCTCTTTTAATTTTCTATTAGAAGGTATACCATGAACTACCTCATCATTAACTGATGTACATATTGATGCAGGAAAACCATTATAATTTTTAAACGATGGAGTACATCCCTTACTTAATATAAATTTTTCTGCTATCTTATCTAACTCTTTTGTAGTAATACCTGGTTTAATATACTTTTCTACTTCTTTATGAGTTAAATATGTTAATCTACCTGCTTCTCTTAGTAATTCTATTTCTCTTTCACTTTTTATTGTTATCATATGCGCCTACTTTTCTATAATAAATTTAATTTTATTAAATATATTATCCTTACTATCACTACAATTTACAGTTTCAAGTAAATTTAAATTTGTATAATAATCAATAAGTGGTTTAGTTTTTTCTAAATAGGTGTCAAATCTATTGCTAAATTTCTCTTCTGTATCGTCCATTCTTTTTTCTAACTTTCCACCACATTTACTACATTCATCTTCTTTAAGAAATGTATCAAAATATGTATTATATATTTCTCCACAATCTTTGCAAGTCACTCTACCCAATGCTCTTTTCATAGCAGTATCTTTATCTATATCAAAGTAAATAACTTTATTTACTTTCATACCAACTTCATTTAATATTTCATCTAACATATGTGCTTGCTCTAAAGTTCTTGGAAATCCATCGAAAATGATTCCTTTAACATTACCCAAAGAACCAATTTTCTCTTTAAGTAATTTTGCCATTAATTCATCACTTACTAATTTACCATTATCTATTAAAGCTTTTATTTCACAACCAAGAGGTGTATTAGTTTCAGCTATTTCTCTTAATACATCACCTGTTGATATATGATAGAAATTATAATTATCTCTTAATAAAGTTGCCTGAGTTCCTTTGCCAGCAGCAGGGGGAGCAATAAATACTACATTCATTATTTATAACTCCTACTATAATTTCTGCTTACTAGTTGATTTTCTATTTGATTATATGTTTCAAGCGCTACTCCAACAACTATTAACAATCCTGTGCCTCCAACTGTTACATTCTTTGGCATATTAGGAATTAAAGAACATAGAATTGGTAGTCCTGCTAACACAACTAAGAATAAAGATCCTACAACAGTAAGGCGATTTAACACTTTACTAATATATTCTTCTGTATTCTTTCCTGGTTTTATTCCAGGCATATATCCACCATTCTTTTTCAAGTTTGACGATAAATCTTTTGGATTTATTTGCATAAATGTATAAAAATATGCAAATACAAATATTAATATTACATATAGTATAAATCCAACTGGTGTTGTATAAACTATATATTTATTTACAAAATTTGTAAACCCTGCATTATTTATAAAATTTGCTATTGTACCAGGTATTGATATTAGAACTGATGCAAATATTACTGGAATAACACCAGCAGAATTTAATCTTATTGGTATATAAGTTTGCTCTCCGCCGTATGCACCTGTAGTTCTATTTGAATATTGAATTGGTAATCTTCTTTCTGCTTTATCAATAAATATTATACCTACTATTATTACTAAATATATGAATATAAATAGTAAGAATAACAATAATCCAATAATAGTTTTTGATAATTCTCCGAAAGTTACAAATCCATTCCAAGCAGATATAAACATACTAGGTAAATTACCAACAATACCTGCCATAATTATTAATGATACACCATTTCCTACACCTTTTTGAGTAATTTGATCTCCTAACCACAAAAGAAGTGCAGTTCCAGCTGTTAATATAATTGCAATTCTTAAATATTCAAGCGCTCCTCCTGTTTGACCATATATTGCAAACGAAAACACGTAACCTTGAATAAATGCAATTATAATTCCTAGATATCTTGTTATCTTATTTATTTTCATCCTACCTGTTGCACCCTGATTTTTTAAATCAGAGAAATATGGAAACACATCCATTTGCAAAAGTTGTGTAATAATTGATGCGTTAATATATGGTCCTACACCAAGTGCAAATATTGAAAATGATTCAAGTGCACCACCACTCATTGCATTCCACAATTCCAAGAATCCTAAATCTTTTGTTAACGCTTGTGTACCAGGAACTGTTATTGAAGTTCCTAATTTAAATACAAATAATACAAATAATGTAAATAATATTCTATTTCTAATATCTTTGTTTTTAGGGCTAAATATTTGCTTAAAAGTTGCAAACATATTAGATCACCTCTACTTTTCCACCTGCTGCTTCTATCTTTTCTTTTGCAGTCATAGAAAACTTATGTGCTTTTACAGTCAATTTCTTTTCTAGAACTCCATTTCCAAGAACTTTGATGCCTGATAATTGTTTCTTAACAATACCAGTTTCTTTTAATAATTCTGGTGTTACAACAGTATCATTATCAAATCTATTTAAATCTGATAAATTAATTACTGCATATTCTACCTTAAAGTTTGCGTTACTAAATCCTCTTTTTGGTAATCTTCTATATAGTGGTAATTGTCCACCTTCGAATCCAGCTTTTCTACTATATCCACTTCTTGCCTTTTGTCCTTTATGTCCTTTACCACTAGTCTTACCCATTCCACTAGAAGTACCTCTACCTACTCTTTTAGCTATTTTTTTAGAACCTTCATTTATTTTTAATGTATTTAACTTCATTATCCTAAAATCTCCTCTACTGTTTTTCCTCTAAGTTTTGCAATGTGAGTAGCGCTTCTTTGAGATGTTAATGCATTCATAGTAGCTCTAACAACATTTATCTTAGTATTTGATCCAAGTGATTTAGATACAACATCCTTAACACCTGCAAGTTCTAATACAGCTCTAACTGATCCACCAGCTATTATACCAGTACCGGCTTTAGCTGGTTTAATAAGTACTCTAGCTGCACCACTAACACCAGTAGCTTCATGTGGTATAGTTCTCTCTTCAACAAGTGCGATTCTAACAACATTCTTTGTAGCAGATTGGATTGCCTTTTTAACAGCATCTTGAACTTCGTTTGCTTTTCCTGTTCCAAAACCAACAGTTCCTTTTCTATTTCCTACTACAACAGTAGCAGCAAATCTAAAACGACGTCCACCTTTAGTAACTTTAGTAACACGATTAACAGCAATTACTAATTCTTCATATTCTTTTGCTTTGGGTTCATTAAATCTACGTTTCTCCATAGCTCCTCCTAGAATTCCAAACCGTTTTCACGTGCAGCATCAGCAAGTGCTTTTACACGTCCATGATATAGGTAACCACCTCTATCAAATACTACAGTTTTGATTTTTGCTTCTCTTGCTTTTTCAGCAATACTCTTTCCAACTAATTTAGCAGCTTCTATATTTCCACCATTTTCTATTTTTAAATCTTTATCCATTGAAGATGCGCTAACTAATGTTATTCCTTTTTCATCATCAATTATTTGAGCAGTAATTTGCTTATTTGATCTAAAAACACTTAATCTTGGTGAATCACTTGTTCCACTTAACTTAGTTCTTATACGACTATGTCTAGCTTTACGAGCTTCATTACGAGATATTTTTTTAATCATAACATAATCTCCTTTACTTATTATTTAGCGGCCTTTTTGCCCTCTTTACGACGAATAACCTCGCCTTTGTAACGAATACCTTTACCCTTATATGGTTCTGGTTTTCTAACTTTTCTTACATTCGCAGCAAATTCACCAACTAATTCTTTATCTATTCCTTTTACAACTATTTCAGTATTACTTATAGCATCAACTGTAAGCCCTTCTGGAATAGTTATTTTTACAGGATGAGAATATCCTGCATTTACGGTTAATAATTTACCTTGTACTTGAAAACGATATCCAACGCCGATTATTTCTAAGCCCTTTTCAAATCCATTAGTAACTCCTTCAATCATATTTTTAATGATTGCATTAGTAGTACCTTGCATAGCATTTGCACTTGCACTTTCATCGGCTTTTTCAACAGTTAAAGTATTTCCATCCATTTTAACAATTACACTCTTTGAAATAGGGAAATTAAGTGAACCCTTAGGTCCTTTAACTGTAATAGTATTATTTTCAATTTCTGCACTAACGCCTTCTTTTAACGTTAACACTCTATTACCAATACGACTCATATTTATCCTCCTTTGTAATTGTTACCAAATGTATGCTAATACTTCACCACCAAGGTTAGCTTTTCTTGCTTCCCTATCAACCATAAGTCCTTTTGATGTTGAAATTATTGCTATTCCTAAACCATTTAATACAGTAGGAATTTCTTCTTTTTTAGCATATACACGTAATCCTGGCTTAGAAATTCTTTTAAGTCCAGTAATTACTCTTTCCTTTTTTGCACCATACTTAAGTTCTATAACCATCATACTACCATTATCTCTTTTTTCAATTTTATATCCATTGATATATCCTTCATTTTTCAAGATATTAGCAATTTCAGTCTTTAACTTTGAAGTAGGTACTAAAACTTCGTTATATTTTAACTGATTAGCATTACGAATTCTTGTAAGCATATCAGCAATTGGGTCAGTTACTACCATTTTATTTCCTCCTCCCAAATTTTACCAACTTGATTTTTTAACGCCTGGAATTTGTCCATTATTTGCAAGTTCTCTAAAACAAATACGACATATACCAAACTTACTCATTACTGCATGAGGTCTTCCGCATCTTTCACAACGAGTATATTCACGTACCTTAAATTTTTGTGGTCTCTTTGATTTTACAATCATACTTTTTTTAGCCATATATATCCTCCACTACTTTCTAAATGGAATTCCTAGTCCACTTAATAAATCATAAGCTTCTTCGTTAGTTTTTGCAGTTGTAACGAATACTATATCCATACCACGAACTTTTACGACTGTATCGAATTCGATTTCAGGGAAAATTAATTGTTCTTTTATTCCTAATGTATAATTTCCTCTTCCATCAAACGCCTTATTTGATACTCCTCTAAAATCTTTAACACGTGGTAATGAAATTCTTATAAGTTTTTCTAGGAAAACATACATATTTTCACCACGTAATGTAACTTTGCATCCAATAGGAGCACCTTCTCTTATCTTAAAACCAGCAATAGATTTTCTTGCTTTAGTTACAACTGGTTTAGCACCAGTAATAAGTTCAAGATCTTTAACAGCTCCTTCTAAGAATTTACTATTCTCTTTTGCATCTCCTACACCCATGTTAATTACAATTTTTTCAATTTTAGGTACTGCCATCAATGTTGTGTAATGGTATTTTTCTTTTAAACTAGGAACAACTTCCTTAAAATATTTTTCTTTTAGGCGGTTCATAGATACCCTCCTTCCAATTAATCAATCTTTTCATTAGATTTCTTAGAAATTCTAACTTTTTTGCCATCTTTATTTATTTCATGACCTATTCTTGTGCTTTTTCCACTCTTTGGATCAGACATCATTATATTAGAAATATGAATAGGATGTTCTCTTTCAACTATTCCTCCTGTTTGATTAGTTGCATTTGGTTTTTGATGTTTTTTAACAACATTAATTCCTTCAACAACTACTTTGTCTTTATTTCTTAATACATGAAGTATCTTACCACTTTTGCCTTTATCTTTTCCAGCAATGACATTTACTTTGTCTCCTGTTTTAAAGTTCATAAGTTTACTCCCTTCTTATAGCACTTCTGGTGCTAGTGAAACTATTTTCATGTAATCCTTTTCACGAAGTTCACGAGCAACAGGTCCTAACACACGTGTTCCAACTGGACTCTTATCATCCTTAATAAGTACGCACGCATTATCATCAAATTTGATATAAGAACCATCTTCTCTTCTTACACCAAACTTTGTTCTTACTATTACTGCTTTTACTACTTTACCTTCTTTAACTGTTCCATTTGGAGTTGCCTTTTTAACTGTACCAACAACTACATCTCCAATATTACCAGTTTTAACTTTACTACCACCTAGTACTCTTATTACTAAAAGTTCTCTTGCGCCTGAATTATCAGCTACTTTTAAGCGACTTTCTTGTTGAACCATATTTATTTCCTCCTTTTACAAATTGGACTATAAAATTACTGCTTCTTCAATTATCTCAACTAATTTAAATTTCTTAGTCTTTGATAATGGTCTAGTTTCTATGATACGAACTTTATCGCCAATTTTAGCTTTATTATTTTCATCATGTGCAGCATATTTCTTAGAATGTTTAACTCTTTTTCCATATAATGGATGTTTTCCATATGTTTCTACTAATACAGTAATTGTTTTATCGCACTTAGCGCTTACAACTTTACCTACTAGTTCTTGCTTTCTAATTTCTTTCATACATCCTCCTACTTATTAAGTTCTCTTTCTCTAATAATAGTTTTCATTCTAGCAACTTCTTTTCTTAATTCTCTAATTCTTGATGGTTTTTCAAGATTACCAGTTGCTTGACTAAAACGTAAGTTAAACAATTCCTCTTTATTAGATTCTATTTTTTTCATTATTTCTTCAGTGGATAAATTTCTTATTTCCTTTATTTCCATTATTTTTCACCACTTTCCTTCATAACAAACTTACATTTAATAGGTAACTTATGCATTGCTAAACGTAATGCTTCTCTAGCTACATCTTCTGTAATACCTGTTATTTCAAACATAATTTTTCCTTTTTTTACTACTGCAACCCAACTTTCTGGTGCACCTTTACCTTTTCCTTGACGAGTTTCTAGTGGTTTTTTAGTAAGTGATAAGTGTGGGAATATATTAATATATACCTTTCCACCACGTTTCATATAACGAGTCATAGCAACTCTGGCTGCTTCAATTTGTTGTTGTGTAATCCAAGCACCTTCCATTGCCATTAAACCATAATCTCCAAAATGTAATTCTGTATTTCCTTTTGATACTCCATCATATCTAAGCTTATGAGGTCTACGATATTTAGTTCTTTTTGGTATTAGTGCCATTATCTACGCCTCCCTTAGATTTTTTTGATTTAAGAATCTCACCCTTATATATCCAAACCTTAACTCCAATTTTTCCAAATGTAGTATCTGCTTCACTTGTAGCATAATCTATATCTGCTCTTAAAGTATGAAGTGGTGTAGTTCCTTCTGAATATCCTTCGCTACGTGCCATATCAGCACCGCCTAATCTTCCAGAAACCTTAGTTTTAATACCCTTAGCTCCTGCTTTCATTGTATTTCTAATTGCTCTTTTTTGAGCCACTCTAAATGAAGCCCTATTTTCAATTTGACGAGCAATATTATCTGCAACTATTTTTGCACTTAAGTCTGGATTTTTAATCTCCATGATAGAAATTGATATATTCTCATCAACCAACTTAGATAATGACTTCTTTAAAGTTTCAATTTCTTCTCCACCATGTCCAATAATTACTCCTGGCTTAGCTGTATAAATATTTATTTCTGTTTTCTTTGGATTTCTTTCTATTACAACATTAGAAACAGCAGCATCTTTAAGCTTAGTTGATAAATACTTACGGATTTTAATGTCTTTATTAAGATAAGTAGCAAAATCTTTTTTAGATGCATACCACTTAGAATTCCAATCTTTATTTATACCAGTTCTAAGACCAATTGGATTTACTTTTTGTCCCATGACTACCTCCTTATTTATTTTTCAGAAACGACTACAGTCACATGACTTGTTCTTCTATCGTTTCTACCTACATGTCCTCTTGAATCCATTATCATTCTCTTCATAACAGGACCTTCATTTACATATGTTTCTTTTACATATAATTTATCTTTATTTAAATTATGATTGTTTGTAGCGTTTGCAACTGCTGATGTTAAAACTTTTTCTATAACTCTTGCTGCTTTTTTATTCATATTTTTAAGAATAGACATCGCTTCATCAACCTTTTTACCACGAATTAAGTCAGCAACTAATCTTGCCTTGTCCGCAGATATTCTAATATTCTTAGCGATTGCTTTTGCTTCCATAATTTCCCTCCTCAACTATTTTTTCTTGTTTTCGCCGTGTCCACCGAACTTACGAGTTAATGAAAATTCTCCAAGTTTGTGTCCAACCATATCCTCAGTTACATAAACTGGTATAAATTCTTTACCATTATGTACCGCGAATGTATGTCCGATAAAATCAGGATAAATTGTTGAACGGCGAGACCATGTTTTTATAACTTCTTTCTTTCCAGATTCATTTAGAGTTTTAACCTTTTTAAGTAATCTATCGAATACATAAGGTCCTTTTTTCAAACTTCTTGCCATCTTAACACCTCCTATTTATCATTACGACGTTTTACAATAAACTTAGTTGAAGTTTTTCTATTCTTACGAGTCTTAAGTCCAAGTGCAGGTTTACCCCAAGGAGTCATTGGTTGTTTTCTTCCTACTGGTGCTCTACCTTCACCACCACCATGTGGGTGATCGTTAGGGTTCATAACAGAACCACGAACTGTTGGTCTAATTCCCATATGACGTTTACGTCCAGCTTTCCCTAATTTAACTAATTCTTTATCTAAATTTCCTACTTCTCCTACAGTGGCTTTACATACACCTAATATTTTTCTTGTTTCACCACTTGTAAGACGTATTAATACATAGTTACCTTCTCTACCAAGTATTTGAGCACTACTTCCTGCACTTCTAGCAAGTTGTCCACCCTTTCCTGGTCTCATTTCTATATTGTGAATTACTGTACCAACAGGTATATTCATAATTGGTAACGTATTACCTACCTTTATATCAGCATTTTCACTACTAACTATTACATCTCCTACTTTTAATGTATTAGGAGCTATAATATATCTTTTTTCACCATCTTTATAACTTATTAAAGCAATATTTGCTGTTCTGTTTGGATCGTATTCAATAGCAGATACTGTTCCTGGAACATCTAGCTTATTTCTCTTAAAATCAATAATTCTATATTTTCTTTTAGCGCCACCGCCTTGATGTCTTACAGTTATTTTACCTTGATTGTTACGTCCACTATTTTTCTTTACTGTAACTACTAAATTCTTCTCAGGAGTAGTTTTAGTTATTTCATCATTAACTAAAGTACTCATTTTTCTTCTTGAACTTGTAGTTGGCTTATAACTTTTAACTGGCATTCTAATTCCTCCTTTTAAAGGTCAATCTTATTACCATTAACTAGAGTAACGATTGCTTTCTTATATTTATTTGTCATACCTGAATAACGTCCAACCCTTTTCTTCTTTGGATGAACATTAACTGTATTTACACTCTCAACTTTTACATTAAAGATTTTTTGTATTGCCTCTTTAATTTGAGTTTTATTTGCTTTTGCATCTACTTTAAAAACATAAGTTCTCTCATCAGATGCGATGCTTGTGCTTTTTTCAGTTATAATTGGTGCTTTAATTATATCTCTATAATCCATTATATAAGCACCTCCTCAATTGCCTTAACGGCCTCTTCTGTAACAACCATATTATTATATCTTGCTACATCAAGAACATTAACTTCATTTGGAAGTATTACCTTTACACCTTGAATATTACGAGACGCCAAAATAAGTTCATCAGTTAATTCATTTACTACAAATAAAACTGATTTATTCAACTTAAGATCTTTCATAATATTTAATACTTCTTTTGTTTTTGAACTATCTAATTTTAATTCATCTAAAACTAACAATTCACTATCCAATACTTTATAAGATAAAGCTGATTTTAAAGCTAATCTTCTCTCTTTTTTATTCATTTTCTTATTATAATTTCTTTCAATTGTTGGTCCAAACACTATACCACCATGTCTCCATTGTGGACTTCTAGTTGAACCCTGACGAGCATTACCTGTGCCCTTTTGTCTCCATGGTTTTCTTCCACCACCACTAACTTCACTACGTGTTTTTACACTATGAGTTCCTTGTCTTAATGAAGCAGTTGCTAAACATATAGCATCATATATAACTGCATCATTTGGTTCAATACTCCAAACGTTATCATTTAATTTTATATCCTTAACCTTTTCACCTTTAACATTTAAAACTGATATTTTAGACATTATATTCCTCCTTTCATCACAAATTAGTTTAACTCACTTATAATTATTCACTAACTTCTTGTGATGCTTCTAATTCTTCATTTACTAAATCAGTATCTAAAGCTTCATCAACTGTTTTTTGAACAGCTTCATAAGTTATTAAATCAGCAGGTTCATTCTTCTCGCCTGGATTTTTTACTGATGTTTTAATGATAACAAAAGAATTTTTTGGGCCGGGAACATTTCCTTTAATTAAGATAACATTGTTTTCTAAATCAACTGCTACTACTTCTAAGTTTTGAATTGTAACAGTTTCATGACCCATATGACCTGGTAATTTCTTACCCTTAAATACACGCATTGGTCTTAGTGTACCCATAGAACCAACGCCTCTATGATATTGAGAACCATGTCCCATTGGTCCACGACTTTGATTATAACGTTTAATAACGCCTTGGAACCCTTTACCTTTACTAGTTCCTGTAACATCAACTATTTCTCCTGGTTCAAAAACATCACACTTGATTTCTTGACCTAATTCATAGTTGCTAACTTCTACACCTTTAATTTCCTTTAAGAAGCGCTTAGGTGCAGTGTTTGCCTTTTTCGCATGACCCATTTCTGGTTTTATACTATGCTTTTCTTTTTTAGAAACAAAACCAAGTTGAATAGCTTCATATCCATCTGTTTCCTTAGTTTTAATTTGCATAACAACATTTGGTTCTGCAACAACTACAGTAACAGGAATTAATTTACCATTCTTAGCAAATACTTGAGTCATTCCAATCTTTTTACCTAAGATTCCTTTCATATTTTCCTCCTATTTAATTTCTATTTCAACACCACTTGGTAAGTCAATTCTTTGAAGTGCATCAACTGTTTCCTTACTTGGGTTATCGATAACAATCAATCTCTTATGTGTACGCATTTCGAATTGTTCACGTGAATCTTTATATTTATGAACAGCTCTTAAAATTGTAAACTTTTCAATCTCTGTTGGTAGTGGAATTGGTCCACTGATTTCTCCACCAGTTCTCTTAACTGCTTCAACAATTCTTCCAGCTGCTTGATCAAGGATTCTGTGATCATATGCTTTTAATCTGATACGTATTTTGTTTGACATTTAAAAATCCTCCCTTCGCTTATATCATGTATAAACTTGCTCCGAGCAAATAACCTGACAAATACTAGATAAAATTTAAACAACTTAACCTAGCGTGTCAGCAACCTTGCACATCTAAGCCACAACACACTTAATCAGTATATCAAATAATATGATAAAAATCAACACAAAATTACGAAAAAAATAAAAAAGCGAACGTATAAACATTCACTATTTATTTAATCCTAATTCTTAACCCTTACTTTATCTTTAGAAAGTTCCTTTAAAACTACTAAATTGCTTATTCCAACACCACCAAGATAAGGATATGTTAAATTTTTTAAAGTTTCTATTCTTGCTTCCTCTTTACACCATTCAATAGTAGAGAAAACTCTTTTTCCAAGCTCACCATACCTACAAATCTCATCATATCTTGGTTTATGCAAATCATATGAACATAATGGTTTTTCTTCAATAAACAAAGACACTAATGCCCCTACTTCATTCAAAACACTTTCTTTTAAGTATCCATTCTCATTACATTTACATGAATTAAGAACACTTAATGTCATAATTTCCCCCATTGAAATAAGAGAAAAATCATAATCAAGATATTCAAAAAATAAAGCTGAATCTTCTAGTTTATTTTCACTTGAACCAACTTTTTCTAGATACTCAGATATCTGATCAAGTTGTTTTCTTTCTTCTTTCATTATCACACCTCGTATAAGTTACTTTACACGAATTATGTATATTTGTCAACAAAACTATTTTATAAGTGATTCTCCAGTCATTTCTTTTGGTTTACCTAATCTCAAAAGTTCTAGCATAGTAGGTGCTATATCTGATAATCTACCCTCATTTAATTGTAAGTTTTTATCACACACAATAAATGGTACCTTATTAGTAGTATGAGAAGTAACAGGATTATTATTTTCATCTATCATATATTCAGAATTGCCATGATCAGCAGTAACAAGTAAAGTAAATCCAAGTTCACATGCTTTTTCATATATCTTTCCTAAATTTTCATCCACTACTTCTACCGCTTTAATAGTTGCACTCATATTACCAGTATGTCCAACCATATCTGGATTAGCAAAATTTAATATAATAACATCATACTTATTCATATTTTCAAGTAATTTATCAGTAACCTCATATGCACTCATTTCTGGTTTCAAATCATAAGTAGCAACCTTTGGACTATGAACTAAAATTCTATCACATCCATTTAGTTTTTTTTCTACTCCTCCATCGAAAAAATACGTTACATGTGCATACTTTTCAGTTTCAGCTATTCTAAGTTGTTTTAAACCCATATCCGAAATATACTCACCAAATGTATTTTTTAAATCATTCAATTTAAAAGCAAAAGGTGCTTTTATATCATTAGATACAAACATCATAGTAGCAATATGACTAGTTATATTTTCCAAATAAGATAATATTTGTATAGCCCTATCAGGTCTAAAATTAAACCAAATAACTGCATCTTCCTTTTCTATTAAACCATTTTTATTTAATAAACTTGGTTCTATAAACTCATCATATATTCCATTTTTATAACTATAATCAAATACATCTTTCGAATTCTTATATTCCCTTGAAATACCCTCAGTCATTAACTTATAACCCTTAAGAGTTCTATCATAATTTTTATCTCTATCCATTGTATAATATCTACCACAAATAGTGGCAACACTTCCTATATCTAACTTTTCTATTTCAGATACATACTTATATCCACTATCCATAAGAGTATCTCTTCCATCTGTTATAAGATGCATATAAATCTCTTCTACATTATTAGATTTAGCCATTTTAAGAAGATTCTTTAAATGATTAATATGTGAATGCACACCACCATCACTAATAAGCCCAATAAAATGCAATTTCTTAGAATTATTTTTTGCATACTTCATTACATCTAATAATACTTCATTTTCATAAAAACTTCTATCATCTATACTCTTATTTATAAGTTCTAAAGGTTGATACACTATTCTACCAGCACCTATATTTAAATGTCCAGTTTCACTATTACCCATTTGTCCTTTTGGAAGACCCACATCCTCACCACTTGCTAATAACTCAGTATGAGGATAATTATTCCACAAATAATCAAAATTGGCTTTCTTGGCCTGCTTAAATGCATTTCCTTTAACTTCATCCCTTAACCCAGCACCATCTAATATGGTAAGCAAAACTCTACTTATATTCATCATCCTTTTTAAACCCTTTCTCTAATTTTGATATATATATTGGTCTATCTTTAACTTCACTATGAATTTTAGATATATATGTTCCCATTATTCCCATAAATACAAATGTTACTGAAAATAAAATTAGTATTAAAGTAATAACCAAATTTAAAGAGTTAATAACAATTCCTACAATTAAATAAATAATTGCAATTATAAATAATAATAAACCAAATATAAACGGTACCTTAAGTGGTTTATCTGAAAAATCAGTAATACCACTTATTGCATACTTTATACTAGAAACAAATCCAAAAGATGTTTTACCACTTTTCCTTGGTTCCATTTCAAAATCCATATATTTAATATTAAAACCAACCCAAGAAAATATACCCTTTGTAAATCTATTCTTTTCCTTTAATGTTAACATAGCCATTTTTACATTTTCTCTAAACATTCTAAAATCTGATGTAGCATTTTCAAAATGAACATCACTCATTTTATCTATACACTTATAAAACATCTTCTTGAAAAACTTCATTATAAAAGATTCATTATTTCTACTTTTGTTCCTCATAGCAACTTCATCATAATCTTTATTATTATCCAAAAAATCAATCATTTCTAACAAATAATTAGGATTCTGTTGCAAATCACCATCAACTATACAAGTATACTCCCCAACCGCATGCGTAAGACCCGCAAACATAGCAGCTTCTTTCTTAAAATTTCTAGAAAAAGAAATAATTCTTACATGTTCCTTATCTTTATAATATATACTATTTAGTATATCCAAAGTCTTATCAGTAGAACCATCATCAATGTAAATCATTTCATATTTAACTTTACCCAAAGTATCCTTAATCTTATTATATAATTCTAAAACATTCCCTTCTTCATTTTTGCATGGAATAATAATACTTAACTTCATATGTCACCTCTAGTAAAAGAATAACACAAATAACACAAATAGTAAAATAAAACAAACGCGAAATAAAACAAAAGCATATACATTTGTATACACTTTTAAATTTACACACTAGCCCTCCTATATTCCAATCTAAGTTTATCTGCAACTGTAACAATAAACTCAGAATTAGTTGGTTTTGCTTTATCTATATCAACACTATGGCCAAATATTTCCTCCATAAGTTCCCAGTCACCTCTATTCCAACTTACCTCAATAGCATGCCTTATTGCCCTTTCAACTCTAGATACAGTTGTATCATACTTATTAGCTATCTCAGGATAAAGTTCCTTAGTTATTCCTCCAATTATTTCAGGATTATTATAAATAAGCAATATTCCTTCTCTTATATACTGATAACCCTTTATATGAGAAGGTACACCCAATTCATGCAATATCTTTGTTACCGATATTTGTAAATTATTATGATATATATTTATATTTTTATTTTCCTTCTCACGAACATTTGATGCTTCCAATATCCTATTTTCTAAATCTGATAATTCATACGGTTTTAATAAAAAATAATGTACACCATATTCAGATACCCTTCTTATCATCTCATCACTATTATAAGAAGTAGATATTATTACAGGTTTATATATATTTCTCTTTTTCATTTCCTCTAAAACATATATTCCATCTTTCTTAGGCATAATCAAATCTAGTATTATAACATCATAATCATTTAAATTCTTCTCTATTAAATTTATACCCTCTTCTCCCGTATATGCCTTTAACGCAATATTAATTAATTCATGAGAAGAAAAATACTCCTCTATCATATCCACTAATGCTTCATTATCATCAATTACTAGTAATCTTGTCTTTTCCATAGTTCCTCCTTTATGTTACTACTTAAGTATATTTAAAATAAGTGATGAGTTTTGTCGAATTATTTGAAAAAGAAAAAATGTAGTATCATTTTACTACATTAAAAGGTATTAAGATGCATCCATATAATTGGACATTTGAACTTCTTCAGTACTTACTAATGGTCCTACACCATCAATATGCTTTAAGAGTACTTTTCCCTTATCATTACCATTACTCTTCATTTCAGATAATATAGAATTAACCATATCAAGTTCACTATTATTCATAAGTTTCATACATTGCAAAGAATGTAATTCACTCATCGATATTACTTTCCTATTTACATATTTCTTAATATCTTCCTTTAACATATTAAGAAACAATATTTTTGTTGCGTTCAATCTATCACAACCTTTCTACCTTCTACAAATTCACTATAACACAATACAATGTAGAATAAAATAGAAAAAATGAAAATATATTGTATATTTACATTTTATTTAATTTATTATACATAGATATAAGAGTTGAAACATCACAAGAAGCACTACCTATTAACACTCCATCAACTTCATCAATACTACAAATTTCTTTAATATTCGACATATTTACACTTCCACCATACAACACCTTTACACTTTTAACACTTTCACTTAACTCATTCTTAATATGTAAATGAGATTTTTTTATATTATCACCTGATGGAGTATAACCAGTTCCTATTGACCACACTGGTTCATATGCAATAATAACATTTTCTAAAGTCCTTCCCTTTAAAAAAGAAATTTGTTTATCAATAAAATTAAAATCATTACTACCCTCTATACATAGTATCGGTATTATATTATTTTTTATACACGAATCAAATTTCCTAATAACATCATCATTAGTTTCATTAAAAATACTTCTTCTTTCACTATGACCTATTAAACAATACTTTACACCAATACTTTTTAACTGCTTAAAAGAAACTTCTCCAGTAAAAGAACCATCGTTAGCATAATAAGCATTTTGCGCACACAAATCATAACAGCTAGATTTCATAATATATAAATATATATTAGATGGAGAAATAACTATATCCTTAACATTAAATTTTTCAAGTTCATTCTTATACCTTAATATATCAGACAATTCCAAATTCATTTTTAAATTTGCAACAATTAATTTATTCACCTTTTTTTCTCCTTAAAATTTTTTTAAATTTACTCAAAAACGGCTCCTTCGTATCATTTATTGCCTTCCTATATACCTCTAATATCTTCTCACCATAATATTTTACAGAAAACTGTTTTGATGAATTTAATGCCTGTTTAGATAGCGTATTATACTTTTCTCTATTCTCATACAAATCAAGTATTGCGTTCACATATTCCCTTCTATTCTTAAAGAATTTACCATTATAATCCTCAATTACAGCTATCTTAAAACTATCATCATCCATACAAACAACAGGCAAAGATGCACTCATCCCCTCTATTACAGTAAGACCTTGAGTTTCCGTTTTAGAAGCAGTAACAAATACATTTCCTAATTGATAATACATAGCAACATCTTTCCATGGAACCATACCAGTAAATATCACATTCTCTTCTCTGTTTTTTTTCACATAATTCTTAAAATAATCCAAATCCGGTCCATCCCCAACAACCAAAAACTTTATATTTTTATATTTTTTATTTAATTGTTTTTGACAATCCAACAAAAATTTTATATTTTTCTGTTCCTCAGATATTCTACTAACTAAAAGTAAAACAAAATCATCACTTTTAATCCCTAACTTATTTCTCAAACTTATTATATCTTTTTTATCAAAATTACTCTTTTTAAACCTATCAACATCTATTCCAGTTGGAATTATATTAACTTCCCTTTCTATACCATATTTTATTTTAAATAAATCATATGTTTTTTTAGTCGGTACAATTAATTCAGAAACTGTCTTATCACAATAAAACAACGTAAAATATTCAAGTAATTTTTTTGCTGGTTTATCAAAATGTCCTTTAGTCACTAAATAAATATAATCTTCATACATCGTATGATAAGTATGAACAATAGGAATATTAAATTGTTTACCAAGTAATCTTCCATATGTTCCCATACTTCCTTCTGTATGAGTATGAATAATATCTAAATTCCACTTCTTAATTCTATTAGTAGATTTTATTGGATATATAGAACTCACCTTAAAATTATCATAAATACCAGAATTAATTCCAGGAACTCTTAATACCCTCTCTTTCTCATCATATTCATACTTTACTTTATCCATATTGATAGTAACAACATACACTTCATGCCCCAAATCCTCTAAAGATTTTTTTAACATTAATATACTTGTTACTACCCCACTTACATATGGTTTATATACTTCAGTAAAAATTCCAACTCTCATATTACTCCCTCTTTTCAAAAACAAACAAAATTGAACCAAAAATCATTGGTAAATAATAATGAACAAACCTCCATAATATCATAGCAGCAGTTAAACTAGGGCCACCTACAAATGCAGAAAATATAGCAATATAACCAAATTCCATACCACCACTAGCACCAGGAATAGGTACAAAAGAAGACATTATAGTAATTAAAATCATAGCAATGGTAGCAACCATTACATTAATACCGCTTAAATTAACCGCCTTAAAGCTTAAATACGTTAAAAGTCCAAACAAAAGAAATCTAATCAAATTTAATAAAGAACACTTAATCATTAATTTAGGATCCTCTGCTATCTCATGAATTTGTACTTTAAACCTTTCTATCGAATCATTAAGCTTTTTCTCGCTTTTTTCTCTATCTTTAATTATTTTAATTTTTGACAAGAAACCAACAAGTTTATTAACCAGCTTCTTTCCACTTCCCTTGCTAAAAGGCAAATATATTTGTAATATAGTAATTATTATATTTATTATAAAACCAATTAACATAAATTTCCCTACTACACTAGTCATAGTTAATATATTAAATACTTTATCCAATACTACAAATATTATACCCAAAAACATCAAAGCCATTTGATAAGAATAATAATCCTTAAATAATATATTCGCACCAGTTGTATAATCAATATTACTAGTTTTCTTTAACACATACAATTGAAATGGTTGACCACCCAATGAAAATGGAGTCACACCATTAAAAAAATTTGTTTCAAGTTCCAACCTAAGAGAATTTTTAAACTCATAATTTTTTTTAGAACTCTTAGTTATTAAATATAATGAAATTGATTTTATAAACTCCGCTATAAACATAACAATTATCATTAAAAACACATATACCAAATTAGAATTCAATAAAGCAGATAATATCGATTCATACTCATCTTTTAAAATAAAATACAGAATTATAATTGTAATTATAAAAAGCAAAATAATATTTTTTTTAATTCTCTTCATTATAAATCACTAATGGCACTCAAACCAGGCAATTCCTTTCCCTCTAACATTTCAAGAGAGGCACCTCCACCAGTAGATATATGTGCATTACTATTACTAAAACCAAATTTATTTAAAGCAGATACAGAATCTCCACCACCTATAACTATTTTTGCTTTTAAACTAGACAAAATTTGTACTAATTTTCTTGTACCATTTGAAAAATTAGGTATTTCAAACACACCAACTGGACCATTCCATATAATTGTTCCTGCCTTGCTTAATATTGTTTTATACTTGCTTATAGTCAAAACTCCAATATCTACTCCTATTTCATTTTCCATAATACCATTTATATTAACTAACCTTGTAGACGATTCATTAGTCATCGACTTAGCAACAACAACATCTTCTGGTAAAATTATTTTACTACTGTTTTCACTAAGCATTTTTTTACAAAAAACAATACTTTCATCGTCTACAATAGAAAGACCAATATTATATCCCATTGCCTTTAAAAAAGTATAAACCATTCCACCACCAATTAAAACATAATCAGCAATTTTTACAGCATTTTCTATAACACCTATTTTATCTTTTACCTTAGCACCACCAAGTATAACTACAAGAGGCCTACTTGGATTATTTAATGCTTCTTCAATCTTTTCTACTTCATCATATACAAGGAAACCAATACCACTAGGCAATATCTTAGCAATACCAACATTTGAAGCATGAGCACGATGTATAGTACCAAATGCATCATTTATAAATATATCACCTAAACTAGCCCAATAACTAGATAAACCAATATCACAATTACTTTCCAAATTACCGTTCAAATCCTCAAAACGAGTATTCTCAAGCATTACTATATCACCATTATTCATATTAGATATTGCATTATCAACCTCACTACCCCTTGTATATGGAATAAAATTTACAGCCATACCAAGTATCTCAGATAATCTCTTAGCAACAGGTAATAAAGAATTACTTAAC